>NZ_JALQDT010000067.1:0-51737 GCF_023631085.1 Caballeronia sp. INML1
ATAAGAATTCCACTGCGACAGCACCATCATGCCCCACGCGCGCGCGAATCAGGAACTGGCCCAGCCGAGTCGCTTACGTCTTGACCATCACGAGTTCGCGCTCAACGGAGAACTGAAATGGCGCATTTCGTGGTCGAACGAAGCTTTTCGACGGCGCAGTCGGATGAGGGTTTGTCGCGGGTCGAAGACCAGCTGGCTCGCTGCAGCGAGATGCACCGTGTCGTCTGGAAGCGCAGCGTCCTCTCTTTGGATCGCAGACACATGATCTGCGAATACGAGGCGCCGGACGCAGAGGCTGTCCGAAAAGTCCAGCGGGAAGCCGGCGCCGCTTTCGATCACATCTGGTCTGGCGACATCATCGGAGGATCGTAATTAGACGGCTATCCGTTCGTGTGGGACCGATGTTCGGATGCGGATAAGGCCGACCACGCGTCCGTACGGATGCCAGGATTTGTGGGCGATGGTGAAGAGCTAGACCTGTCCGAGAGTCTCGACGACGGTTCCATTTATGCGCCCTGGCCACTTCCGCCGTTGAGCGATCCCGGAAATCGATCGAGTATGCCAATGAACCGGATTGACTCGAAGTTTCTGCGGATGCTATGGGGGTCTACGGCAGAGCAATACCGCAATACAGCAGCCGTTCTCGAGCAGCTTATTGTCGCCGGCGGTGACCGCTCCCTATTGCTTTGAACGCACAGATAAGACAATGCCAAATGCAATTATGAAAGCGCCACGGCTTAACTCCCGTTAATCTTTGACCAGAGCGCGTGTCCAAGAGCAAACGCGGACCGCATCCGGAAATTTGAAAAGATTGAATCCACCTCGGCACTCATCCGACATAACGCGTGCGCTCGCCGCGGGTTGGCGGACGGCAGCGTCATCCGATTCCATCTTAAGTGCCCAGAAATCGGTTGCCTTCTCATTCGAAAGAATGAAACGAGTTCGATTCGGTTATCGCTGAATGAAATACAGGTAGCGACGAGTGACACAAGCATCTTTATCAGTTGTCGCTGAACTCTGCTGGAGATAGCATTTCGGTCGAGCGACGCCAGATTGGACTTCGACACAATCATGGAGGAATCGGCGCCATGAAGAAGTCGATCGGACGAAGCGCAATTCTTTGGACCATCACTTTTGCATTGATGGCGTTGCTGATGTACGCGGGGTATACGCTTTTACGCATCGCACCGATCGGCACCGGCTATGCCGCGAAGATTCTGTGCACCGGCGTGTTCGTGTCGGGGCGCCCGGCGAGCCAAGTCATTGACGAGGACATCCAGGCAGGGGTGCATCCGCTTTTGCATCTTGTGCACGCAACGATCGATGCACCGACGCGCAGCACGCGTGCCACGTTTCTGGGCATGGCCGCACGCGAAGCGCGGTTCAGACCTGGATTGGGCTGCACATTGAAGTTCGGAGACCAACTCGCTGGGCCTGCGTCGATGCCGAAAACTGCCCGCCCTGATGCGTCGAATCGGGCGGTTCAAGACCCGGAACCCTCGCCCAATGGAAACGACGACGCGCTGCGCCGCATCGTTGACAGTGCATTCGAAGAGGCAGATCAACTTCGTCCCAAACGCACGCGTGCGCTGGTGGTGATGGTCGAGGGTCGGGTCGTTGCACAACGCTTTGCCTCGGGGTATTCCGCTGATACGCCGCTTATTGGATGGTCGATGAGCAAGAGCATCATTGCCGCGCTGATCGGTGTGCTGGTCGGACAGGAAAAGCTCTCGCTGGCAGCAACGGGGCTTTTGCCGGAGTGGCGCGGCAACGGTGACGCACGCGCACGAATTTCGTTGGATGAATTGCTACGGATGACGAGCGGCCTACAGTTTAATGAAGATTATGCGGACCCGCTGTCGGACGTAGCTGTCATGCTTTTCGACAAAGCAGATCAGAGCGCTTTTGCAGCGCGAAAGCCGCTCGCTGCGCCACCCGGCGCGCGCTGGGAATACTCGAGCGGCACGACGCAGATCCTTGCCAAAGTCATTCGGCAGGCGCTGGGCGGTAGGGAACTGGATTATTTGGAATTCCCGCGTCGCGCGCTGTTCGAGCCGCTTGGTATGCACACCGCTGTTTTCGAGCCGGATGCTTCCGGTACGCTCGTCGGTGCGTCCTTCATGTGTGCCCGCGCGAACGACTGGGCCCGCTTCGGGCAAATGCTGCTTCAGGATGGTACGTGGGACGGGAAGCGCATACTGCCGCCCGGCTGGTTCGCTATATGCGAACGGTCACCACGCAGTCGCCGCGCCGAGATTACGGCGCTCACATTTGGGTCAGGGTGCCGGAGCCCTTCAATAGTCATACGTCGCCACCACCAATGCTGCCGCCCGACGCATTTCATCTGGTCGGCCACGAGGGCCAGTTTGTGAGCGTTGTGCCGAGCCACGGGATCGTCGTGGTTCGAATGGGTCTAACTCGTCCCGAAGAAGGATGGGATCATGAGGCGTTTCTCGGCCGATTGATCGGCGCATTGCCGGCAAAATCCATTGCTGCCAGGTAGGGCGGGGTCGCGATTAGCATCGTGGTCATGTGTGCCGCGGTCGACGGACACTCACAAAGGCACAACCGTCGTCGCAAGACCGGGTGAATTGATCGAAGCTCCGCGAGCTGCCGATGGTTGTCCTACTGCTCGACAAACCGCTGCCGGTCGGTTCGAGCCGAAAAGGTGCGAGGCGTAAGCAAATTGGGAAGAAAAGCGCACGATGCACAGAGTGAGTGAGGGTAAGCTCTGTGGAAACCACCGTAGGGCAAAGCTCAGAGGCGCTTACCCGCGTCGCGGTTATGAGAGCCGGATCACGGCTTATTTCGCATGTCGTCGGTGTCTATGACCGTGTCAGAAACGTCCAACGGTTCCCGCACTTGTTCACGGAACTACTTTTCATAGTCGGTGGTGGGGCGAGTGCGCCTGCGTCATGGCTTCGGCGGGATCGGGTCGGCTCGCTCGCGGCTTCGTCGGCCCGCTACGCAACCCGCGATCTCCTTTGGCGCCAATTTCAGCTTTCAGCTTGCTGGCGCTGGATGACGCACGAGGCTGGACGACGCAGGCCGACCGAAAAACCCCGCCCTTCAACGCTAAGCTGCAGTGGCTAGTCACGCCGCGAGATTTCTTCTCCCTCGGCAAGTGTCAGCCCTCTGACCGACCGCTTCCTTGATATCGACATGAGGCCACCGTGTGGTCGCACAATCGCGCGAATCGGCGCCGCGTGCTTCCTGATGGGCGGCCGATGTCGCTGAGCGATTCACATTCTTTCGAGCCAGCCTGATTGCCGCTCTCCGCGTCGACTCCCGGTCCAAGGACGCAGCAGCTGACTGTGGACACCCCATAGGCGACGGCTCCGCGCGATTGACTCGTGACGAAAAGCCCAGACACGTCGAGATCGCTGAGAATCACTGACTGCGTTGAGGGCAGTTAGGGCCGGCTCTCTCTCTGAACTGGCAGGAAACAGCGCTCGCTCCCGGGCTACGCAGCGATTGAAAGCCTACATGTTTGACGCCGTCAGGCATAGGTCGGCCCCTAATGAAAGTCGAACGTTCGACTTCTTTCATACGGATGCGGCTTGAGCGGTCATAAAAAGTTTACTTGATGACGAGCATGCACTTGAATTTATAGAAGCTTACGAAGAACGTGCATGTAATGGTCGGCTTGAGTTAGCTCGTGCATCGAGGTGCTACCGATGCTGATCGTGCTTAAAAGAAAGGGGGCATTCAGTGTCCCCGTGACCGCACGAGTCTTCTCCGGAGGTGCCGTGTGACCCACTTAAAAGCATCGCGACTCGGCCGTTCTTTCGCTAGTGGCATTGGCATGGTCGCGACGTTTGCATTTGCCGACGAGTGTCAGTCCATTAGGGCGGTGAGCGCTTCTGCTCAGCGCGATTTTGTCGCGCATATTATCGGTGACGATCCCAAGCATACGGAGCGTATTGACGGTGAGGCTGTTTATCACCTCGCTCGCTCACCGATGCCAGATCTTCTGCGTTGTGATGTCGCAGCGCCAGTACTGCCGCCCGCTCTTGAATGCGTCCCGGCGGAAAGTAATCTGACTCCATCCGCTGCCCGTGATCGCAGTAGCGCCGCGCTTGCCAAGATCAGTGCCTGTGTTGGGGAACCGATCGTGGGACCTCGAACCGTGCCCGGTCCGAAAGGACTGAAGCAATGGTTTGTCACCGACTGGCGCGAACATTGGCCAACGCGCTATCGAGTCGTCTGGAGCCCATCGTTGTCTGACCCAGCCTGGGTGATGAAGGTTGCGCCCGTGGTAAGCGATTCGATCGACGAAGTAGGTCGTGCCACGCGCAGGCGAAAATTTAAGGACGGATCGGCTGCTGGAGCATCTTGCAAGCAGATGCTCGCCATCGTCGCCGCGGCGCAGACGGATTTCCGTTCCACACTAGGTCCAATCAGCGAGAAGGGAAGCGACATGTCGCTCTTTGTATCGTCGCTACGACTATTGGATTTTGACGTGAAGGTAGGCGTGGGCGGCAGTAGGCCGAATATGCTTTTCGCCGAGCGAGCCGTGGCGTCCTCCATGACGTTGGACGAGGCCGAGCGGATGGGTGAGGCCGCGAGCCGCGCCGTCAGCTCGTGCCTGCAGGTCCGAGCGGAACGCATCGCAAATAAGACTTATCCCGATGGCAACGTCGAGCTTGTCTGGCGGCTACAGGACAACTATGCCTCACGTCCTGTACTGGTGTTCGCGGTTGTGCGATATGAACCCACACACACAACTGTGAGTCGAACCGCAATACGAGTTGAGCCGAGCGTGCGGGATGCTGGACGGAACGGCCGAAGTCACTATTGAAAGCTTCGGGCGATCAAAGACAATTTCGGTCATGCGCGCCAGATGGCAGTCCCAACGACGCCACCTTGTACATGAACACATGGAGCGCAGCTCACTACGCGAACGGCAATCGGGCGAAAGCGCCCTCAATGCAGCGTTGAAGGACAACAGCAAGGACAAGATTTTGCGTTATGTGTTGCAAGCGGGGAAGGCACGGCCTGAAGGGCCAAGCAACTCGTCGCGAAGTGCTATTAGATATTTTATGCAAAAGCTTCGAAGCCACCATGGTCTTGCCTGTTGCGGCTTGCAAACAAAACTGGGCAAGCTGAACGCGCTCCGCAAGTAGACCCATACTGCGATGGATCGGGCGGCCATCGAGTGTTGGTCTGAGCTAGTCTACAGGGCGCGTAGCAAGCGGAAATTGCGATGGGACTCGCTTCACTCTAGCCCGCTTTCCGGCGGCTCCTTTGTCTGGGTACCATGGGCCGGTAGAGTTCGCATCGATCGCTACAAGATGCGAAGCAGATGGTCAGCAATCGCCGGTCGCGAGCGAGTCCGTGATCGAGCCTGCTACACACCTAGATGTCTTCATGCAGGAGTTGCCCATGCCGCTCGTTATCCGACCCGCAAGCGCTGACGAGCTGGCACCCGCCGAACAACTCGTTGTTCGCACCATTAACGATCTGACCGTCCGCTACGGTTTCGGGCCGATCGCGGCGTCGCGACCTTCGGATTTCCAAGCATTCTGCCTCCGAGATGATCCACGCGGAGTGTGGCTAGCCGAAGATGATGGCGAAATCGTCGGGTTTGCCCTGAGTTGGGTTTGCGGTCGACTCTGGGTCTTGGGCGAGTTGTTCGTTGCACCTGGCCGACAAGGGCAGGGCATCGGCAACGAACTGCTGGAGCACACCTTGCAGCATGTGAGCCAGGCCGGCGCGACGGAAAGAAGTCTGATTACCTTCGCCTTCAACATCGTCTCCCAAGGGCTATACGTGCGGCACGGCTTGTTTCCGCACGTGCCCATCCTTCTGTGCGGCGCCGAGCGTGAGTCGTTGCGTCCGGCGCATAGTCGCGCGCTCTGCGCGACGCCCATCGGCGCGCCTGACGTCGATTTGGAAATGCTGCGGCAGTTCGACGTCGCAACCCTGGGGTTTTCGCGAGAGAAGCATCAACGGTACCTGCTGTCCGATGAAAGGGGTTTTCCTCGAAGAGGGGGCGAGCGCGTCGGCTACGAGTATGTTGCCGCAACGGGCCACGTAGGGCCGCTAGCGGTCATGCACCGGCATGCGATGCCGGGTGCATTTCGAGCGGCACTGGCAGTGGCTGTCGCGGGGAACGCAACGCAGATATCGGTGTTCGTTCCCGGGACGAGCGATGCACTGGCGATCGCGGCCAGTAAAGGCATGCGATTCACACTTCCGATGGTGCTGATGTCGACGCACGAATGTGGCGACTGGACGCGCTTTCTCCCGCGAAACCCGGACTTTATGTGAGGCCGCTTCGGCGAAGGACACCCTTTGCCATGACCTATTCGATCGTCGCGGAGCGCGTGTGCTATCGGCGTGATTAGTGAAATGAGAAGTGACGAGGTAAGCAGGTTCATACAGACCCCCGCAGCGGAAAGGTATGGCGCGGGGTGATGGCGACTCCCCGGACAAGATAATCGTCGTTCAACCGGACTTTGTGCTTCACACTCCACACATTCGGCAGACAACAAAAGCGCATTCCAACAAAAAAGAAAAGCCCGCCGGTTAGAGCGGGCAAATGCAGGGATGATCCACAACATGCGCCCATCCACAGTTGGCCGTGCGGGCGAACTGGCTCGTCGGTCGCCGCTTTCCGCGACAGATGTGCAGACGCTCCCTGCGGCCCAGTACCTGGTCAGCGCTCGAGTGTAGGCGACCTGACTTCGGGTTGTGCTCGGCGACTTATCTACTATGCTTCTGAGATAAAGGGGCGTGCGGCCCGGCGTCCGTGTGAAAGCAGCGACAAGGTGGTCTTATGCAGCGGATCATGGAGCGAGCCCTCTTCAGCGTCGCAATGTACTCGATGGTCGCGGTATTTTGTACCGCGACCATCGCGCAGGGCAACGCGCGGGCGGCGATCGAAGCGGGCAACAAGCGCTTCGAGCAGGCTGTCAGCCGCGGCGACGCGCCCGCCCTTGCGGCGCTTTACACCGAAAACGCGAAACTCTTGCCCGCGAACGGTCAAGTCGTCAGCGGACGCGCGGCGATCACGCGCTTTTGGCAGGGAGCCATCGACTCCGGCTTGAAATCGGTGAAGCTGACCTCGGTCGAAGTAGAAACGCACGGCGACACCGCCAACGAAGTTGGCAAGTGGGTGGTTCGAGGCGAAGGCGGCAGGGTTTATGATGCGGGCGATTACATCGTGATCTGGAAGCGTGCGGATGGCAAATGGAAGCTGTATCGCGATATCTGGACGACGAACTCGCCTGCGCAGAAGAAATGATTTTTGCGAGAGCGCTGAGTGTCCATGACAATGCATCCCCACGGCCTCGTTTCAGGGTGGCGAGGTCTACGTAGGACGCCGTGAGCCCGGTTCCTGCTTGCCGGGGAATGCAATAGTCGTAATCTGCTCGCGTCCTGCGAGCCCTCTCCCGAAAGCGCTCAAAGGTCTCGCACGTCTCGAGGCAGCGACTGCGCTCGGCTTTGGGGCGAGTCATATCTTCGTCGTCCTTGCTAAATCCACCGACCCGAAGCCGATGTATGCAGAATATGCTGGCCCACGATCTTCTGCGTTGCGATGTTACTGCGCAGGTACAGCCGCCAGCCTTCGAATGCGTTCCAGCGAAGAGTGATTCCATCGGTTGCGCGTGATCGCAACTAAGTCCGCGCTCGCAAGATTTGTAGATGTGTGTTCGCGCCAGTCAGTGGCAAACCATTGCCGCGGGCCTCTCGAACCGGGCACGTCCTGAGGGAATGCTATCGGATCCCGAACGTAAGCGATTCGGTCGACGAGGTGGGTCGAAGCGCGCTGCGGACAGATGTTTGCGACCGTCGGTGCAGAATAAATGGATTTCGGTTTCACGCTGGGGCAGATCAACGAGGAGAGGAGCGACATGTCGCTCTATGTTTCGTTGCTGGGGTTAATGGATTTCATTGCCGAGGTAGGTTGGCGGCAATCATCCCGACATGCTTTTCGGATATAACGCGTCGCGCTGTCCGCCATGACGTTAAACTAGGCGGCGCAAAAGGGTGAGGTCGCGAGCCGGGTCGCCAGTTCGTGCCTGCAAGTCTGAGCTGAACGCATCGCCGATAAGAGCTACCCGGATGGCGATATCGGACTTATCTGGCGCTGGTGGACAACTACTCCGCACGCCCCGTACCGGTCTTCAAGGTCGTGCGATACGAGCGTTTGCGTTCAACTGTGTGTCGGACGGCAATACGAGGTGCGCGGGATGCCCGGAGCATCCAACGGAAGGGCGTGCTCAAGGATGGAACGCGTTGAGAGTAGGTGTCTACGGCTGCAAAGGCAAACACGATGACGAGGATTCCGGCCTTCATTGGAACGCGACATTGGAACGCCAATTATTCACCTTAGGACGAGTTCATACGTATGAGTGCCCATAGGGGCACATCAGTTTGTGTCAAACCGCGGTCTTTTCGGCTAATAACGAACAAGCGTCCCGGTCAACTTTTCTTTTTTGTGAAAAGCTCAGGCGCTTCGGACGGTCAAGATTATACATACACTGAACATAAGGATAGCGAAATAAAGAACCAGTCGTTCGCGATTATTTAATCTAATCTTGTATTGGTTGGTAGGGCGCGCGCAGAAGCGGAAGCCTTCGTTTGACACACCCGAAGCGGCTCCGACCCAAACACCGCCCGTTAGGCAAAACGTCTAGACAGGGGTAATTTTCGTGCGAACCGTTCCCCGTCGAATCGGAAAAATCACCGTGCTGGTTGTCGCAGGTCCTGTTTCGATATTGATTGCCGGCGCCACCTGCCCAACATACGTAGAATTGCCGTCCGGGACCGTTTTTGACATTGCGAGGTTGGTAGAAGATAGCGGCTCTGCGCCGGACGCGCTCGCAAAGGCGCGTGCGGACGTAGCCCAAGTGAACGCCTTTGGAGGCTGCTCAAGCCTGGAGCGCAGTCCCAGACACAAGATTTGTCAAGAGGTGATGGCTGCAGCTAACGCGGCAATAGCTGCGCTAGAAGCTTGCGTTAAAGAAGGGTCATCTAACGCCCCCATCGACCGCAACAGGAGGGGTGTTGCTAAGTAATGCTTCCTTCTGTTGAAGAGAAACGGCCGTGAAGGGCGGTCTTAACAAGATCGTCTCCACTTATTCGTCTGCGAGATACAAGTGCCTTACCGGGGGCACGATCGAACCATTCTGATGGCGGCGTGCATAGGTCGGGTCGAGGTCGAGCGCCGTCTCGAAGGCCCGCGCGCGCCGTCGCGCCGTTGCCTTCGATCCGCGGCTGTGGAAGAATTATCTCCATCGGGTCCCGAACCAATCGCCTGGGATTGTGTCAAGGGCCAAAGCCGTGCCGTGCGGGAGTATCTGGAAGCATTGGAAGAAGCGAATCCAGCAGGCACCGAAGCGGCGGAGATGACAGAGACATCGACGTCTCCAAAGAGGATATCTCTGATTTGCGAGAGGCAGCGATCGCCAATGACTCGCCGACCGACTCGAACGGATTAATGTTCAGTCTAAAGCTGCCGTTGAGGTGGCGCTTGGTTCAGTGTCCGGAACGGGTCCGGTTTCGAGCGACCGCGTCGGGCGGTTGTTGCGCGCATGGGCGTGTGTGAAAGCCGCCGCTAACGGCTGCGCACCCGAGGCGCATGAAAAACCTGCAGCAGTGCGCAACCATTGTTTTAGCTACCGGAAGGTGTCGAGTTGAAAATGAACATTCACAATTCGCTTTGCTACGTAGTCGGCTCTTTTGTGTTGGTTTCTTCGATCGCGGCTTGCGGAGGCGGTTCATCGAGCAGCACCTCGGCCACTGCTCACGATGCTGCGGCGTCCGTGCCGGCACCGGTCATCTTTCCGAGCAGCAGTGACGTGTTTTATGGGGCGGTTTCAAGCCGAAGTGCACAGGGGGTTAATGTTTAGCGCCTTGAGATTGGCTTGCTGAGGCGAGCGTGGCGGCGAAGACCTCGAACGGCGAATAGAACGCGTGGGTTGCGCGTGGCCGGTTGTTCAGGCTGTCGGCGATAGCATCGAGTTCGTCCTGGGTGTAGACCGAGAGGTCGGTTCCTTTGGGCAAGTATTGTCGCAGCAAACCGTTGGTGTTTTCACATGTGCCGCGTTGCCAGGGGCTATGGGGGTCACAGAAGTACACGCGCACGCCGGTGACCGCGGCGAGTTCCTGATGGCGCGTAAGTTCCTTGCCTTGGTCATAAGTGAAGCTCTGGCGCAGGGGTTCAGGAATCGAGTTGAGTTTGGCCGAGAAGCCCGCCAGAGCTGAGGCGGCGGTAGCATCGTCCATCTTGGCAAGCAGCACCAGCCGGCTGGTGCGCTCAACCAGCACGCCAACGGAGGATTGGTTCCCAGCGCCTTTTATGAAGTCGCCCTCCCAGTGACCAGGCAGCAGTCGGTCCTCGATTTCGGGCGGGCGTACGTGAATACTCACCATGTTGGGAATCTGCCCGCGTCGGTCTGTGCCGCGCGTGCGCGACATGCGGGTGTTGTGGCCGTGGCGCAGGCAGGCAATCAACTGGCGGCGCAATTCGCCACGCGGCTGAGCGTAGATAGCCGTGTAAATGGTTTCATGCGATACGTGCTGGGTGGGGTCGGTCGGATACATCCGCCTAAGTGTGCCCGATATCTGCTGGGGCGACCACTTCCAGTCCAGCAACGTGAGCACAATCCGCCAGCGAACGCCTTGCGTGCAAAGCTTGGCGGGGCCGCGACCAGCCCTACGGCGGGCGGCGCACAGCGCTTGAGCTGGCACTGATGCGTAGCCAGCAGGAGAGCTGTTGCGCGTCAGTTCACGGCTCACGGTGGAAGGCGAGCGCCCGAGCATACGGGCCATGGCCCGTATGCTCACGTCCTGCATTCGTAGGCTTGCGATGGCGAGGCGTTCTTCAGGTTGAAGGTGCTGGTATGAAATAGTTTTGTCGGGCATTGCAACACCTTATACGAGATAAGTGTTGCACCTCACTTTTGAGGCCTCCCATTTCCATCGACAATGGATAGGTGATAAAAAGCACCACCAAGAAGATGGCGACCGTGATCGGAGACGGATTCACGAAAGGGCGCGGTCGATTGTGCAGGCCTAATCCCATCGCGCGGGTCGCTGTTACAAGCACTTTGCTGGCCTCAGACGGCCGGGGCAGCCAACAGCTCCGGCGACGTGCGAGTGGTTTCTCTCGTCGCTTTGACATCGGGACCCAATTGAATGGAACGCCGAGGTTGTAGGTACCGACCCTTAATAGTTTGACGGGAAATTGCGTGCCCAATCAGGTTCACAATATTGGCCGACCGGATCAATTCGATGTTCGCGGCATAGGTCTACCGCGCAGCAGCTTGCCTTTGAAACGAGGAGGCCACGTGGTGGCTAACGGGCTCGGGGGCGTCCGCATGATACGGCTGCCGAGCCTATCCGTGAGGGCGAGAGTTTCGCTCGCGGCTCAGTCAGTGAACCTGATGTCGAATGCATTGGCCGCGACAACGTTGGAAACGTCTCGAGCGCGAGTCGATGGTGCAGTTTCGCATTCGGCCATCACTGATCGCGGCGGGGATGCGACCCATGCAACTATAAATGGATTCGCGCAAGTTTGCAGTGCTCACCGTTCAGATCATGGAGAGACTATCGGTTTTCACCTTTACTGAAGAATTCCCCTGCTCACCCATCGCGCCACACTTCAATCCTGCGGCGGTAAATGCCCGTTGCCGCTCCGCGCTGAAGACGAGCGACCGCACCGAATCTCGAATGGCAGCAAGGCGGCATTGGGCTCATGCGCACCGGTTGTACGTCGAGCGTCTCTTCTAGTCGAGCCAGTGCGGCAACGTACTACCGTCCTCACGAAGTGCTGCTGTTGAGCACATCCATTGCCGCCGCGCATGCGCCGCGCAGTTGTTCGCGCATCAGTTCCTGAACGTCCGATGAATGGCCGACGATGGCGTCGCGAATCTTCTTCGCCATGTCGAACGACGTCCGCATGCGCCCGCCACGCGCCATCGCGATGCGACGCAAGCGCCGCACGGGACCGATCAGCGCGGCGTGATTGGCCTGCAAAGTCCGGTTGTCCGCGATGGTCATCACGATCGCGTAATAACGATCGAGCGCATCGACGTAAGCGGACGGATCATCCGCATCGACGCTGTGCTGCATGTCGGCGATGACGTCATCGAGTTGCGCCGTGCCGAGCGGCGTGATGCGCTCCGATGCAAGCTGCACGGCGAGACATTCGAGCGCGGCCCGCACCGTGTAGATTTCCTCGACGTCACGCACGCTCACCGCTCGCACGAATGCGCCCACGCGCGGCACGATATTGACGAGCCCCTCGCGCTCGAGCTGCGCGAACGCCTCACGCATGGGCGTGCGGCTCACACTCAACTGTTTCGCGACCTGAACTTCCGACAGCCGGCTTCCCGGCGTCAACACGCCTTCCACGATCGCCTCGCGCAATGCGGGCACGACGACGCCTTCACTCAGGGAATCACCGGAAGCATCCACCGCACGCAGCCTGGCGTGATAACGCTCCGCGATGTCATTGAGCGTCGGCGTGCTCGCGACAGCGCGTGCTTCCTTCGCGCGGAGTTCCCCTTTCGGTCGAGCGGTTTTTGCAGCAGCCATTGACACCTCTATCCGTTTCTGAATACGCTGTATACAGATTATACAGGAGGAGTGCCATGGATCGCGATTCGCTGCCGCAACCCGTTTTGATCGACAGATTGGACGGCGTGATGACCTTCACGCTCAATCGCCCTGACTGCGGCAACGAAATATCTGCCGCCATGTTCGATGCGATGTCCGCCGCTCTGCGTGCCGAAGCGCTGGAGCCCACCGCACGCGTGCTCCGCATCCGCGCGGTAGGCGAAACCTTTTGCCTCGGACGCGAGCGCGCAGGCACGGATGCCATGTCGATCCGAAAGGAGATCGCGCGGCTCATCGAAATGAAGCGGCTCGTGCGCAATACGTCGCTCATCTCGATCGCGCAGGTGCACGGCGATGCGATGGGCTTCGGCCTGGGGCTCGCGATGTTGTGCGATTTCACGCTGGTGGCTTCGAACGCATCGCTTGCGTTTCCGGAGATGCGCAAGGGCTTACCGCCCGCCGCGATCATGGCGTACGCCGGCGACTATGCGTTGCCCAAGGTGCTGTTTCCCATGGTGTTGTTCGGCGATGCCATCACGCCGGATGAAGCGCTGCAGGCGGGGCTCATCACGCGCATCTGCGAACGCGACGCGCTGGAGGCGCAGGCCGATGCGTTGACTCGGCGCATCTTCGCGCTTGACGACACCGGCGCGCGCCATTGCAAGGCGTTCTTTCAGGCCGCGCGCGAAAGCCGCGTCGAAGACAACTTCCGCACCGCCACCGACATGCTGACCGTCAGTTCCCTGCGCCTGATGCAAGGCCGCTGAAGACGGAACGACCAGACGACAAGGAGGAGACAACCATGTACGTCAACGCAGGCCCGAGACTGGATCGTTTGCCGATGTCGCCGTTTCATCGCCGTATTATGTGGCTGATCGGCATCGGCATGTTCTTCGACGGCTTCGATATCTACGTCGCATCGACCGTGCTCGGCGCGACGCTGCAAAGCGGGTTTTCCACGCTCGCGCAGAACGCATTGTTCGTGTCGCTGACCTTTCTCGGCATGATGCTGGGCTCCCTCGGCACCGGCTTTCTCGGTGACCGTTTCGGGCGGCGCTTCACGTATCAGGCGAATCTCGCGATTTTCGGGCTCGCATCGCTCGGCGCGGCACTCGCGCCCAACATGGCGGTGCTGATCGCGTGCCGCTTCGTGATGGGTCTGGGCCTCGGCGCGGAGAACGTAGTCGGCTATTCGACGCTGACGGAGTTCGTGCCGCCGACCAAACGTGGCAAGCTGCAAGGGCTGATGGCCGTATTCGTCGTGTCCGGTTTGCCGGTCGCGGGGCTGATCGGCTTGCTGCTGATTCCGTCGCTCGGCTGGCGCGCGATGTTCGTCGTCGGCGGTCTCGGCGCGCTCGGCGTCTGGTATGCGCGCAAGTCTTTGCCCGAGTCGCCGCGCTGGCTGGAATCTGTCGGGCGCGACGACGAAGCCGAAGCGATCATGTCGCGCATTGAGGCCGAAGTGACGCACGCGCGCGGCGGTGAACCGCTGCCGCCACCGCTCGTGACGAAAGCATCGAATGCAGCGCCGATGTCGTTCGGCTCGCTGTTTTCCGGTGCAATGCTGCCGCGCATGATCGTCGGCTGCGTGACGCTCGTGGTCATCAATACGCTGCTGTACGGCTTCGTCACGTGGCTGCCGACTTTCTTCGTGCATCAGGGCATGAGCATCGCGAAGTCGTTCGGCTTCGCGCTCGTGATGTCGCTCGGCGCGCCCATCGGCAGCGGCATCGGCGCGTTGACGGCGGACGCGTGGGGCCGCAAGCCGACCATCATCGGCGCGTCGCTCGCGGCCATCGTCTTCGGAGCAATCTATCCGTTCGTTTCGAGCGCGATGCTGCTGCCCGTCATCGGCCTCCTGCTCACCATTCCCATTTACGTGCTCGTTGCGCTGCTGTTCGCGGTGTATGTGCCGGAGCTCTTTCCGACGCCCGTGCGGCTGCGCGCCTCCGGCATCTGCAACACGCTCGGACGCGGCGCGACCATCGTCACGCCGTTCATCGTGGTGGCGCTCTTCGCGCAGCATGGCATTGTCGGCGTGCTGGCGCTGATGATCGGCCTGCTCGCCATTCAGATCGTCGTGGTGGCGTGGCTCGGCGTCGAGCCGACCGGCGAACGCCTCGAAGATCTCCAGCCCGATTCCGCCGACCTGCACGATGCGCCCGAGGTGCGCCCGGCGCACGCATCGCCTTCGAAATAACCGAACTCAGGAAAACACATGGACACAGCAAACCCGAATCATCTCGATGCTCAACTCTTTATCGATGGCGAATGGACCGATGCGGAGAGCGGCCACACGATGGACATTGTCAATCCTGCCACGGGCGGCGTGATCGGTGCGCTGGCCGCCGCGAGCGCCGGCGATGTCGATCGCGCGGTGCAGGCGGGACATCGCGCATTCGATGCCGGCACGTGGCGAGACATGCCCATCCAGCAGCGCGCGCGCATCCTGAATCGCTTCGCCGATCTGTTCGAGGCGGACCTGGAGCAGTTCTACAAGCTGGAGACGCTCAACAACGGCCGGCCGATCTCGGAGACGCGCGCGCAGATTTCGCGTTTGCCGCAGTTCTATCGCTATTTCGCGGCGCTCGCGCTCACGCGGCGCAGCGACGTCATTCCCATCGAAGGTCCGTATCTCTGCTATACGCAGCGTGTGCCGCTCGGCGTCGTCGCGTTGATGACGTCGTTCAATCATCCGCTCATGATCCTGTCGAAGAGTCTCGCGCCGGCGCTTGCAACGGGCAACAGCGTCGTCATCAAGGCATCGGAGCAGACGCCGTTGACGACCGTGCGGCTCGTGCGCTTGCTCGACGAGGCGGGCGTGCCGAAGGGCGTCGTCACCGTGGTGAACGGCGAAGGGCGCGAGGCCGGCGCGGCGCTGGCTCGTCATCCGCTCATTCGCAAGGTAGTGTTCACCGGCGGCACGGAAGTCGGGCGCTCGATCGGCGAAGCGGCGGCGCGCAATTTCGCGCTCACGACGCTCGAACTCGGCGGCAAGGGCGCGGTGATCCTCTTCGACGATTTTGACATGGAGCGCGCAGTGAATGGCGCGGCCTTCGCGGCGTTCATCGGCGCGGGGCAGACCTGCGTCTGCGGCGCGCGCATCCTGGTGCAAAAATCGATGTACGCGGAGTTTCTCGAGCGCTTCCGCGCCAAGGCGTCGCAAATCCGGGTCGGCGATCCGACTGATGCCAAGACGCAGCTCGGCCCTGTAATTTCGGGCCGCTCGCGTCAGCGAATTCTGGCCATGCTGGACCGCGCAAAGCAAGCCGGCGTGAAGTGCCTGATCGGAGGCGGCGTGCCGCAGGGTCTAACGGAGGGATTTTATCTCGAACCCACTGTGTTGTACGACGTGCCGCCGGAATCGGAGATGGGGCAGGAGGAAGTGTTTGGCCCGGTCACTGTCATCATGCCGTTCGATGATGAAGCCGACGCCCTTCGCATCGCCAATGCGACGCAGTTCGGTCTGGCCGCATCCGTGTGGACGCGAGACGTGGCGCGGGCGCATCGCGTGGCATCGAAGCTGGAGTTCGGCATGGTATGGGTGAACGACCATCACCGGCTCGATCCCGCATCGCCCTGGGGCGGTTTCAAGAACAGCGGCGTGGGGCGGGAGACGGGCATCGAGTCGTTCGATCAGTTCAGCGAGCCGCGCGCCGTCACCGTCAACACGAGCGGCAAGACCGTGGACTGGTACGCCGACGACGGCGAACTTAAGCGGCTCAATTGACGACGGGCTATGTGCGCGGGCCGCAAGCGGCCATGTACACGACCAGAGACTTTCTCGACTGGTATCCGAATACCGTGCGAGCGGTGACGAATGCCATCGTCGAGGCCCAGCGTTGGACGGCGCATGCAACACCCGAAAAGGTCGCCGCCGCCGTACCGCTGCAATATGCGCTCGCCGAAAAGGATGATGAAACCACGTACGACAATCGTTCCGTCGAGAATGCGGACAAGCGTTGAACCGAGGAGACGACACATGAATAGCGACGTCCGCATCCTGGCGGAGGGCTTGATGTTCCCCGAAGGACCCGTGGCGATGCCCGATGGCTCGGTCGTACTGGTCGAGATCGAGCGCGAGACGATCAGCCGCGTATCCGTCGACGGCAGGGTGAGCGTCGTCGCGGATACAGGTGGAGGGCCGAACGGTCTCGCTGTGGGTCCGGACGGCGCTTTCTACATCTGCAACAACGGGGGATTCCTGTTCCGTACCGTTGCGGGGCTCAATCGCACTCGGGCGGGTATCCATCCAGGCTATACGAGTGGGCGGATCGAACGGTTCGACCTGCGCACGGGCACGCTGACGACGCTCTACGACCGCTGCGGCGATCATCCGCTGTGCGGGCCGAACGACATCGTGTTCGACCACGAAGGCGGTTTTTTACTTCACTGATTTCGGCAAGAACCGGCTGCGCGATCGCGATCACGCGGGTCTTTATTACGCGCGAGCCGACGGGTCGATGATCGTCGAAGTCGCGTATCCGCTTACTACCGCGAACGGCGTCGGTCTGTCGCCCGACGATCGCGTGGTCTACGTCGCCGAAACAGAAACGGCGCGCTTATGGGCGTTCGACTTGGAGGAACCCGGCCGGGCGCGCAAGCATCCGTATCCATCGCCGCACGGCGGACGTCTCGTGTGCGGGCTTCCGGGCTACCAGCGATTCGACAGCCTGGCCGTGGACGCGGCAGGAAACATTTGCGTAGCGACGCTCGTCACCGGTTGCATCACCGTCGTCGCGCCGACCGGCGAGGTGATGCGGCAAGTCATGGTGCCCGACGGCATGGTGACGAACATCTGCTTCGGAGGCGCCGACATGAAGACAGCGTATGTCACGATGTCCGGCACCGGGCGTCTGGGTGTGCTGTCGTGGCCGGAACCCGGATTGAGGCTAGCTTATTCGTGATTGCCGGGCTGCTGCTGCGCGCTTGCAAGCAGGTGTTTGAGGAAGAGCTGGACGGGTGCGGGAAGTGACTCCGCCTCACGCACGCGGATTTTCCAGTGCCGCTCGGCCCACGGTTCGTCCAGCGGGACAGCAACCAGCGGCGCCGAGCTGACGTAGCGCTCGGCGTGATGCTCGGGCACGAGTCCCACGCCAAGGCGCGCCTCGACCATGCTGCGCACCGGCTCGAAGCCATTGACCCGGATAGACAGTTTGAGCGGATGGTCGAGGTCTGCCGCCGCCCGCAACACTAGCGAATTCAGATAGCTTCCTTCCTGAGGCCCCACGAGCGGATATCGCGCCACCTCGCGAAACTTGAGACGGCCGGCACGGCTCAGCGGATGATCGGGCGGCATGATGACCACGAGGCGGTCGCTTCGGTACGGATAGACCTGCAGGCCGGCAGTTACCGTGGTGCCGCCGAACACGCCGATATCGGCAGTGTTTTCGGAAACGGCGCGCACGACAGCAGGGCTCAGGCTCTCCTGAAGGTCGATGCGCAAAGCTGGATGGAGATCCAGGAAATCGCGGATATCCTTGGCGATGTACTGGACGATGGTGGAGAGGCTGGCGTGTAGCCGGATCTGACCGCGAACGCCTTCCGCGTGGTCGAGCAATTCGCTTTCCATCTGCTGGATGTCGCGCAGAAGCGTCCGTGCGTGTTGCAGCAGTGCTGCCGCCGCGACGGTCAATTCCAGACCCTTGTTGCTACGCACGAACAACGCCGTCTTGAGGATGTCTTCGAGCTGCGACATGCGCTTGCTGAGCGCCGAAGCCGCGATGTTCTCGAATTCCGCAGCCCGCGCGATGCTCCCGTGTTCGCAGACGGCGACGAAAAGCTTCAGCGATTGTAGATCGAAACGCAACTAAGTCTCCTAAGCGTGGTCCTCTCGCAGCGAGCCTTTCGTGCGAAGCCAGGATAGGCACTGAGTCAGTGGCAAATCAATTAGCGTCGAAGTATCGCGGTCGACGGTCCGGCCCTAACAAACAACCTTACCTCACGCGCGCTTAACCTCTCGGCATCACACCGGCTCGATGCAGATCCGCAGATACTGAGTTTCCAAAGGAGGCTTTCTAACCGCATCCGTGTGCAGCCCGCGGAGATGTTGACGCTTGTTGCATCGCGCACGTCAGCTGGCGGGTTTGATCGACGCATACCAGCGTGGGTAATAGCGACGCACGACCTCACCGGTGGTTGCCAATGCATGACACCGGTTCAGCTGAAACGGCCGCTCGCGATTCTGCGCATCCCGTGCGCGCTGATTCGCCATGGTCTGGAAGGCGAGCGTAGCCAGGACGCCGATCAGATCCGTCATATGCGTGCAGCCGCGCGTGCCGCCAAGGCGTTCCTTCACAGCCGCGCTCAAGCCCGGCGCAATGCGTAATCCCACGAGTTTTCCGTAGTCGGGCGCGATGCGGTCGCACACGTTCTCATAAGGATGCGCATCGAAGCACGCCTCGGCGGCGACGATATGCATCTCGGTATCGATCGTGATTCTCAGCGACATGTCGTGAATGGGCTCGCCCGCGCGACGCGTGCCGGCGGGTCCGATCTTGTCGTGTGTCTTGACATCGACGAGGCGCGCTTCGAGGTCGTAAAGACCGCCCGGCCTCGCATAGCCATTCGCTTCGATACGCCGTGTGTGCAGCAATTCCCGCTCTTCGATAGTGGACAGTGGCATCAGCAAGCTCAATGAAGGGCGATGCCGGAGCAAGCCGGCTTCGCATGTGAAGAGACGACTGCATCGATTCGATGCATACGGTATCGCAATGCATCCGCGAGCGAAGACTCTCATCGATCCGCTTGCGCGCATATAGAATATAAATTATATTTTTGGCACGGGGAACCAAGGAGGAGCAGTGAATAGTCCATTTGAAGACGTCCAGATACTGGACCTGACGTGGGAATTCGGCCGCTACGTGGGCCGCCTATTCGGGGATCTCGGTGCGCGGGTCACGCGTATCGAACCGCCGAGCGGATTGCCTGACCGGCAGGCGGCGACATCGGCGGACGCAATCGAACGCGAGCCGGCGGTCTATGAATTCGAGTTCTTGAACGCGGGCAAGGACAGCATGACGCTGGATCTGGCCTCCGCGAAAGGCCGCGAAGCGTTCGCGGCGCTGGCGCAGGCGGCGAATGTGATCCTGCTCGAGCGCGGCGGTCCGTTGTATGACGAACTGTCGTGGGTGCAGCAGCAGGCTCCGCTGGCGGTCGTGACGTCGATCTCGCCTTTCGGACGCACGGGTCCGTGGGCGGATGCGCCCGCGACCGATTTGACGCTGCAGTCGGCGGGCGGCATCGCCTGGCTGTCGGGCCGGCTGACCGATGCGCCGCTGCGCTTGCCGGGCCTGCAAGCGACGATGGTCACGGGCGTGTACGCGGCAACGGCGACATCGCTGGCGCTGTACGACACGCTGGCCACGGGCCGCGGTCACGAGGTGGACGTATCGGCGCAGGAGTGCATCGCCCACTCGTTGCAGAACTCCATCCAGATGTGGGACTTCGAACGCAAGGTGTCGATGCGTGGCGGCGAAGGCACGCGAGACGCGAGCGAGGACATGTTCGCGTGCCGCGACGGGTTGATTTTCCTGGCGGCGCCGCGCTCGCTGGGCGTGTCGTGGAACGCGCTCGTGGGCTGGATTCAGGAGACGGGACATCCGTCGGCGGAAGAACTCACGAAGGAGCGCTGGGCGGATCGCGTGTGGCGGCTCACGGGCGAGGCGAAGTCGATATTCCGTCAGACGCTGGAATCGTTCACGCGGGACTACACGCAGGATCAACTCACGCAAGAGGCGCTGAAACGCAAGATCGTGATGGGCCCGGTGGCCCGAGTCACCGACGTGCTCGACGATCCTCAGCTGAGACACCGCGAGTACTTCGAGCAGGTGGAGTTGTCGCTCGCGGGCGCTCGCGTGAGCTTTCCCGGCGCGCCTTATCGATTGTCCGAGCCCGTATGGAAGCTCAGGCCCGCCATCGCCGGCAACGAACAGCCGCAGCCGGCGTGACACAAGAAGAGGAGACTTCATGAAGCCTGATTTCCTTGAAGGTGTTCGCTTTACCGATCTCACATGGGCCGGAGCAGGGCCGTTCGGCACGAAGGTGTTCTCCGATTTCGGCGCTGAAGTGCTGAAGATCGAAAGCACCACGCGCCTCGATTCAGTGCGCACGGCCGGTCCTTACAAGGATGGCGTCTTCGGACTGAACCGCAGCGGTTACTTCGCGTCGCGCAACACGGGCAAGAAGAGCATCTCGCTGAACCTGAAGACCGAGGAAGGCAAGCGCATTGTGCGTGAACTGGTCGCCAAGTCGGATGTCGTGTCGAACAACTTCGGCCCCGGCGCGATGGACCGCTTCGGCTTCGGCTACGAGGCGCTGCGCGAGATCAAGCCCGACATCATTTATCTGTCGATGCCGATGTACGGACAGGACGGCCCGCGCGCGAACCTGCTCGGCGTCGGCATGACGATCAGCGCCGTCACGAGCATCATGTGGCAGACGGCCTATGGTCCCGCCGATCCCGTCGGTCCGGGCACGCACTATCCGGATCATGCCGCGAATCCCTATCATGCGGCGTTCGCGGTGCTCGCCGCGCTCGCGCATCGGCGCAAGACCGGGCGCGGCATGAAGATCGATCTGTCGCAGGTCGAATCGACGATCAATTTCATCGGCCCGGCCATCGTCGAGGCGAGCGCGACGGGCCACGAGCCGCCGCAAGTCGGCAATCGCAGCCGCAGCCATGCGCCGCACAACATCTTTCGCGCGCGCGGCGACGATCAGTGGGTCGCCGTGGCCGTCACGGACGATGCGCAGTGGCGCGCGCTCACCGCGATCATCGGGCGCGCGGAGCTGGGCGACGATGCATCGCTTTCCACCGCGGCTGGCCGCCTGGCCGCGCAGGATCGCGTCGAGCAGGCCGTGGCCGAATGGTGCGCAACGCATTCGCCCGACGAGATCGTGGCGACGTTGCGTGCGCAACGGATCGCCGTGTCCGAGGTCGCGCATTCGCGCAGGCTCATCGAAGCAGATCCGCAGCTTGCGCATCGGAACTACTGGCAGCACGTGCAGCATCCGGAGATCGGCGCGGTGCTGCTCAACTCGCCGCCGTATCTCATCGACGGCGAGCGCGTCGAGCTTCAGCCGCCGCCGCTGCTCGGCCAGCATACGCGCGAGGTGCTCGGCCGCCTGCTCGGCATGTCCGGGAAGCAACTCGACGAACTGAACGATCAAGGAGTGTTTTCGTGAGCAAGTGGAAAGCGGCAAGCCCGTCGAAAGCGCTGCGCCGGGCGGCAGCTGTGGTCGGCGTCGGCCATTCGGACTGGGTGGGCGACTGGAAGCGCGTGCGCGGCGGCGAGAAGCCGACCGACAGCTACGGCTACGGCGCGATCGCGCTGCGCCAGGCGCTCGACGACGCGGGCATCGGCAAGGATGAAATCGACGGTCTCATCGTCGGTCCGACGACGGCCTACGAGCGGATGTCCGAAGTGCTCGGCATCGATCCGCGCTGGGGAGATCAGGCCGATGCGGTGCTGTCGGTCGCTCAGGCGGTGACGGCGATTCAGGCGGGCCTCGCGGAGACGGTGGCCCTCGTCTACGGCAACGATCAGCGCTCGGCGCAGATCCAGTACGGCGGCCCGCAGGCAATGGGCGGCGATGCGTTTCTCTCGTACGTGTATCACTCGCCGTGGGGCCTCACGTCGCAAGGCGCGCTGTATGCGCTGACGTTCCGCGCCTTCTGCGAGGCACGCGGCTTCGAGCCCGATGACCTCGGGCACGTCGCGGTCGCGCAGCGCGCGTGGTCCTCCATGAATCCGAACGCGGTGATGCGCAAGCGGATCACGCTCGACGAATACCGCGAGGCCAAATACATCTGCGAGCCGCTGCGCCTGTACGACTACTGCATGATCAACGACGGCGGCGTCGCGCTGATCGTCACGACGGCCGAGCGGGCGGCGCGCTTCAAAAAGCCGCCCGTTTATATCGAGGCGATCGGGCGGCGCGATCTGAACCGCGGCGCCACCAGCCTCGAACCGCGCCTGACCGACTTCTACCTGTCCGCGCAGCAGGACTGCGCGCGTCAGGCCTACGAGATGGCCGGTTTTGGTCCGAAGGACATGGACCTGTTCCAGGTGTACGACAGTTTCTCCGTGCATGTGCCGCTCGCGCTCGAAGGTTACGGCTATTGCGCGGTCGGCGACGTCGGACGGTTTCTGCGCGAAGAGGGCATCGGGCCGGGCGGCAAGCTGCCGACCAATACGGGCGGCGGGCACTTGTCGGAGACCTATATGCAGGGCTGGGCGCATCAGATCGAATGCGTGCGGCAGGTGCGCGGCGAATGCGGCGAGCGTCAGATCGACGACTGCCGGCACGCGCACTACACATCCGATGTCGCCGGCAAGGCTGTTTCGATCATCTATAGCCGATAGGAAATCCACATGACTGAAACACCCGCCGAAGCGCCGCGCACGCCGCAACCGGTGATGGGCATGTACGACGCACCGATGTGGCAAAGCATCCGCGATGGCGCGCTCAAGCTCCAGCACTGCACGTCCTGCGACACCGTGCTTTACCCGCCGGGGCCGGTCTGCCCGCACTGCCTGTCCAGCGAACTCGAATGGCGCGGCGTGTCGGGGCGTGGCACGGTGCTGTCCTGGGTCGTCTTTCACAAGACCTATCTGGACGCATACCCGGCGCCCTACAACGTGATTGCGGTGCGTCTGGAAGAAGGCGCCGTGCTCGTCTCGAACCTTGAAGCGCCGCTGCCCGAGGGAAGCTGGATCGGCAAGCAAGTCCGCATGATCTTCAAGCCGATGCCCGACGGTTTCGTGCTGCCCAAATTCGTGCTGGATACGGACGGAACCCGCGCCTGAGCGAGCGCGCATTCGAGCGTCTGACAAGGCGGATCGGAAGCGTTCTGGCGCATGCCGGGTGCGGCTGGCCGAGGACCATATATTTTATTCGCCCCTTACAATGTCCTCCGTGCCGGACGGCGAACCGCTCCGGCAGACACGACAGGCTCGGGCCAGCCGCGGATTTGCGCGGCGGGGCCGCGAGCGGACAAGGCAGGACACTCTGGGGTTCATATGGTGTTTCGAACAAAGCTGGATCAGGTGGCCGAGCGGCTGAGAGAGCGGATCATCTCGGGCGAGTACCGGCGGGGAGAGAAGCTGAAGCAGGCGGAGATCGCGGAGGAACTCGGCGTATCGATCACGCCGGTGCGCGAGGCGCTCAAGGCGCTCGAAATGGAGGGCTTCGTGCTGAGCATCCCGCACAAGGGGCTGCTCGTGCCGGAGATAGATCGCAAGAGCGTGCGCGAGATCTTCGAGTTGCGCGTGGTGCTGGAGCGCCGGCTCACGGAGTGGGCGCTCGAAAAGATCACGGACAACGAGATCGCCGAGCTGCGCACGATCCATCGCGAGTTGAGCAAGTTGACGAAGGCGCGCGAGCCGTTCCCGGTGCGTGCGGCCAACGTCCGGTTTCACTTTCGAATCTATGAAATCGCCGATCGCCCGCAGACGCTGCAGTTCGTCCGGGTCTTATGGGCCAAGTATCCGTTCAACTTCCACGACGACCAGGCAGCCCGCTTCAAGCAACTGCTGCACGAGCACGAAGAGATCCTGCGCCGGCTCGAAGAAGGCGATCGTGCTGGCGCGCTGGCGGCAATGGTCGAGCACATCGAGGCCGGCTGGCATCGTGTGGAGAAGAACGCCACGGAACCGGCGAAAGAATGATCGCGCCGGAACGGGAAGCTGGACCTTTTCCAGGGGACGCAGGGCAACCATGAGCACTTCTCGCAATCCCGTTTCACCTGTCGGCGCGCCGGGCGCGCGCCGCACGCTGATCGTGACCGGCGGCTCGCGCGGCATCGGCGCGGCCGTCTCGCGGGGCGCCGCGCGCAGCGGCTATCGCGTCTGCATCAATTATCGCAATGGGGTGGAGGCCGCCGAACGGCTCGCCGACGAGATCGTTTCATCGGGCGGCGACGCATTCGCGTGGCAAGCCGATACGTCCGACGAGCGCGCCGTCGTCGCCATGTTCGATGAGGTCGCGCGACGCTATGGCCCGCTGACCGATCTCGTCAACAATGCGGGCGTGAGCGGCGGCTCGACCCGTCTCGCGGACCTCGACGTCTCCGCGTTGCAGGAAACCCTCGCCGTCAACGTGATGGGCTATTTCCTTTGTTGCCGCGAAGCCGTGCGATGCATGTCAACGGCGCGCGGCGGCGCGGGCGGGCGCATCGTCAACGTGTCGTCGGTGGCGGCTACGCACGGATCGGCGGGCCGGCGCGTGCACTATGCGGCATCGAAAGGCGCGGTCAATTCGCTGACCATCGGCCTCGCGAAGGAAGTGGCGCGCGAGGGCATCCGCGTGAATGCGGTTTCTCCGGGCCTCGTGTACACCGATTTCAACGAACCCGGACGCATCGAGCGTCTCGCGGACGAAGTTCCGATCGGACGCGGCGGATCGCCGGAGGAGATCGCCAATGCGATTCTCTGGCTGCTGAACGACGACGCAGGGTATCTGCTGAGCGCCAACCTGGTGGTGTCGGGCGGCCGGTAGTCACATCGGGGAAATCTTCCCGAACTGATTCGGATAGCGAACGTTTTTGTGTCGCTTCGGCGACGATGCGAGCGTCGGTGCAAACCCTCGTTCGACAGAAGCGCGTTGTCCGGATGGAAAATATAATTTATATTCACGACATCACTTTCAGGAATCGCGTTGCCGGCCAGCGAAGCCCGGCAACCAAAAAGGAGACGATTGTGCGCTGGAGATCTCGCTACTGGGTGTATCTGATGCTGTTCGCGCTCGCCGCGATCAACTATCTGGATCGCGTCGCGCTGTCCGTGTCGGCCGGCCACGTCCAGGCGGCGCTGGGCATCGACAAGGTTCAGCTCGGCTATCTGTTCTCTTCCTTTCTCTGGGGTTACACGCTCTGCCTGATCCCGATGGGCCTGCTCATCGACCGATTCGGCTCACGCTCGGTGACGGCCTTCAGCATGGCGCTCTGGTCCGCCGCGACCGCGCTGACCGGCGCGGCCACGTCGATGGGCGGCGTCGTCGCCGCGCGCGTGGTGATGGGTGTCGGCGAATCGTGCTGTTATCCGGCGGCTTCGCGGATCATCCGCGAATGGGTGCCGAGCAGCGAGCGCGGCACTGCGATGACGGTGTTCAACTCGGGCGCGTACTTCGGTCCGGCGCTGGGTGCGGTGGGCTTGTCCTGGCTCGTATCGGTGCTCGACTGGCGTATCTCCTTCGCCATCTGCGGTCTCGTGGGTTTCGTGTGGCTTGCCGTGTGGCTCGCATTTTTCCGTCAGCCCGAAGAGGCCTCGTGGATTTCCGATGATGAGCGCGAAACGATTCGCCGCGAGCGCGAGACCGTATCGCAAGCGCAGGCGGTCGCGTCGCAGCCGATCGGGCTGAGCCGCATCATCGCGAGCCGCACGATGTGGGGCCTCATGCTCACGCAGGGCGCGGGCGCCTACACGCAATACCTGTTTCTGACGTGGCTGCCGAACTACCTACAGGCTGAACGCGGCATGACGCTGCTCAAGAGCGGCACGGTGATGGCGCTGCCGTACATCGGATCGATCGTCGTCTCCGTCGCGCTCGGCATGTTGAGCGACCGCCTGCTGACGGCGCGCGCGGTGGAGGCAGGACGCCGGCGCATCGTGCTCGGCTCTGTCGTGCTCGGCGGCGCGGTCATCCTGTTCGTGCCCTGGGTGTCCAGCATCGAAGGCATTCTGCTGCTCATCACGATGGCGCTGGGCAGCGTCGCGACGGGTAACGCACTCAACATCACGCTGCTCGGCGACCTGTTGCGCTCGAAGGCCGATCTCGGCCGCGCGACGGGCCTGCTGCTGATCGGCGGAAACGTGTTCGGTTTCCTCGCACCGATCGTGACCGGCTATGTGGTGCAGGCGACCGGGCGATTCGATACCGCGTTCGCGGCGGCGGGCGGCCTGCTGGTGATGGGCGCGCTGTCATCGTGGTTTCTCACGCGTTCGCCGATCGGCGAGCGTCCCGGCGCAGCGCTGCAAGGCGATGTGACGGGGCAGATCGGAGGCTGACATGAACGAACCGCTCACCGCGCCGCGCGACATTGCGAAGGCTGCGCCGCACATTGCGATACGCCCGGAATGGCTGGCGCTTCGCACCGAACCGGCACTGGAACCCGACCTGCCGATCATCGATGCGCACCATCATCTGTGGGAGTTTCCGGACAAGCGTTATCGCTCGCGGGATCTGCTCGACGATCTCGCGAGCGGACACAATCTCCGCGCGACGGTGTTCGTCGAATGCAAGACGCACTACGACACCGATGGCCCGGAAGAACGCGCGTCGGCGGGCGAAATGCGCTTCGCATTGGCCGAAGCGCGCGAGGCCGAGGCGCTCGGCACCTTCACGCGCGTCGGGGCCGCGTTCGTCGGCAACGTGGATCTGACGCTCGGAGCGGCGGCGGGGCCGGCGCTCGATCACCTGATCGATGTGTCGGAAGGGCGCTTGCGCAGCATCCGCAATATCGCCGTGTGGCACGCGAACCCGGACGTACGTCCATCGGCTGCGACGCCGCCGGCCAGGCTGCTGCTCGATCCGTCTTTTCAGGCCGGCATCGCGCAGCTGGCGCCGCGCCAGCTTGCATTCGATGCATGGCTGATTCACACGCAACTGCCCGAGCTATGCCAGCTAGCGGACAAATTCGGCGACACGCCGATCGTGCTCAATCACGTCGGCGGCCCGCTGGCGCTCGGGCCTTATCGCGGGCATCGCGACGAAGTGTTCGCGGCATGGCGCGATGACATAGCGCGGCTGTCGAGCTACGCGAATGTGCATGTGAAGCTCGGTGGCTTCGGCATGCCGCTCTTCGGCTTCGACTTCGAACGACTGACGCTGCCGCCTGATTCCGCGTCGGTGGCCGAGGCGATCCGGCCGTATGTCGAGACCTGCATCGAGGCGTTCGGCGCTTCGCGCTGCATGTTCGAGAGCAATTTCCCGGTGGACAAGGGCTGTTTCGGCTACGGCATCGCGTGGAATGCCTACAAGCGCGTGACGGCGAATCTGCCTGCGTCAGACCGCGCTGCGTTGTTTCACGACACCGCGGCCCGCTTCTACCGTATCCGATAGGGCGGCGCGCGAAGAAGCCGCATCATCCTTTCGAAACAATAAGCATACCTTCATATATTCGGAAAGACACATCGTTCTGGATGTTCCAGCGTGCTTTCCTAAGATGCATAATATAAAATGCATCGACGCTGGTGAACCGAAGACCGAATGACCAGGAGACAGCAGTGCAAGCGCAGAGAATCGGCAACACCGAAATCCGCAAGTTCGACGAAATCAGCCGGCTGCCGCTCGAAGCGCGCTGGTTGTTCCCGTCGATCGACGAAGCCATTGTCGAAGCCAATCGCGACTGGCTCGGCCCGAACCTCGTCGAACCGGGCTCGACCCGGCTGTACATGAGCTTCCATAGTTACGTCATCCGCACGCGGCATCACACCATTCTCGTGGACGCCTGCAACGGCAACCACAAGCAGCGGCCGTCGATGCCGGACTGGAACGACCTGAACACGCCCTATCTGGCCAATCTCGCCGCGATCGGTGTGAAGCCGGAAGAGATCGACATCGTGCTCTGCACGCATCTGCACGCCGATCACGTCGGCTGGAACACGCGGCTTGAAAACGGCCGCTGGGTGCCGACGTTTCCGAACGCGCGCTACCTGATGGCGCGCGTCGAATTCGAATATCTGTTCGATCAGCACCGCAGGCATCCGGAAACGCCGGTCAATCGCGGTTCGTTCGAAGACAGCGTGCTGCCCATCCACGAGCACGGACGCGCCGATCTCGTCGAGCTCGATCACGTGGTCGAACGCGAACTGGGCGAGGGCGTCTGGCTCTCGCCCGCCTGCGGCCATACGCCGGGCCACGTGTTCGTCAATGTCGGCGACCACGGCCGCGAGCGCGCCGTGTTCACCGGGGACGTGATCCATCACCCGATCCAGTTCGCCGATCCATCGCTGACGAATCTCGCCGATTTCGACGCGAAGCAGGCCCACGACACCCGGCTCGCGCTGATGCACCGCTATGCGGATACCGACACGCTGCTGCTGACCGGGCATTTCCCGTCGCCGACGGCCGGCCGCATCGTCAGTCACGGCGACCGGTTCCGCTTCGCTTTCGACGGCAAGTGACTTCAAGAACGGCCTGAACTGCGGCGGCCGGGCAGGCGGCACGAAAACCATAAAGGAGATATCCGTATGATCAGTAAGACGCTGAAGACCATCGCGATTCGCGCGTTGTGCGCGGCGGCCATGAGCGGCGCCGCGTGCGTCGCGCACGCCCAGGAGACGATGAAGATCGGCGTGATCGCGTCGTTATCGGGAGGCGGGACCGCGTGGGGCCTCGGGCTCCAGCGCGGCGTGCAGATCGCAATCGACCAGCTCAACGAAGCGGGCGGGTTGAAGCTCGCCGGGAAGACCTACAAGCTCGAACTGATCGCCTACGACGACCAGTACAACGCCGCGCAAGCGAAGACGGCCGCCGACCGGCTGGTCAACCGCGATCAGGTGAAGGTGATCTTCGGCCCGGTCGGGTCGCCCGGCGCGCTCGGCTCGCTGCCGGTCACGGAGCCCGCGAAGGTCCTGCAGTTCGTCGACGGTTATGCGCCGCAGATCCTTCGCAATCAGTGGAAGGGCGCGTACGTATTCCGCGTCAACAACAGCACGCAGGAATTCTCGACACCGATCGTTCAATGGCTGCACAAGAACTCGCCGAATGCGAAGAAGATCGGCATGATCGCGCCGAACGACGCGACGGGCCAGTCCGGCGTGCCGATCCTCACTGAAGCGTACAAGAAGAACGGCTTCGAAGTATGGACGGATGCCTACGAGCGGGGCACGAAGGAATTCACGCCGCTGCTGCTGCGCATGATGGCGCAAAACGTCGATGTGTTCGATCTCAACGCAAATGCGCCGGGTGAGGCGGGGCTGCTCGTCAAGCAGGCGAGGCAGGTCGGCTACAAGGGCATCATCATCCAGTCGGGCGGCGCGGGCATCGACGAGCTGATCCAGATTGCCGGGCCGCTCGCCAACGGCATGATGAAGTATGACGTGATCGATGAATCGCTGCCGCGCGTGAAACCGTTCGTCGCCGCCTATCAGAAGAAATACAGCGGCGTGATGAACGGCCTGGCCCCGGTGTACTACAACGCGGCGAACATGCTCTTCGAAGCGATGCGCCGCGCCGACGCGACCGACACCACGCAGATCCGCGACCAGCTCGAGAAGATGACGGGCTACGATGCGCCGATCTTCGGCAAGGTCGTGTGGACCGGCGCGAAGGACTACGGCGTCGATCATCAGTTGCTGCACACGTTCGTCATCAAGGAGGTGACGAACGGCAAGGCATCGGTGAAGGCCTTCATCACGCCGTAAAGGCGCCTTTGCGCGCGAGGCGGGCGAGGTCCGCCGGCCTCGCGCGTGCCGGGTTTCATCGCTGACGAGATTAGGAGCGTTTCATGTTCTCTCCCGCAGTTCTTGGCCAGGTATTCGTGGACGGCATCGGCCTGAGCGCCATCTACATCCTCATCGCGCTCGGATTCACGCTGCTGTTCGGCATCATGCGCGTGGTGAACTTCGCGCACGGTGCGTTCGCCATGCTCGGCGGCTATGCGCTGTATTACCTGTACGGCGGCTTCGGTCTGCCGTATCTGATCGCGGCGCCGCTTTCGGCGCTGATCGTGGCGATCGTCGCGCTGCTGCTCGAACGTATCGTGTATCGCTTCTTCTACCAGCGGATGTTCCAGAGCATGATCGGCCTGCTCGGGCTCGACATGGCGATCATGTACACGGCGGTGATCGTCTGGAACGCCGAGGAGCGCTCGGTGCCGCCGAGCACCGATGCGCTGCTGCAGATCGGCGGCCTCGTGTTTCCGGCGCAGAAGCTCATCATCATCGGCATTGCGGCGGTTGCGCTGCTCACCTTCTACGTTTTCACCCACTACTCGCGCTACGGTCTCGCGATGCGCGCCGCGGCGCAGGACGTCGATATCGCCGAAGCGCAGGGCGTGAACAGCACCGCGATCTATCGTCTCGCCTTCTTCATCGCCATCTTCATGGCCGCGCTCGCGGGTGGGTTCTACGCGCAGACCTACGCGCTCTCGCCGTTCGTCGGCGAGCCTCAGCTGATGATCGCGTTCATCGTGGTGATTCTCGGGGGCATGGGCAGTATTCCCGGCGTTGCGCTCGGCGGACTGCTGCTCGGGCTCGCAAACAGCTTTCTCGGCACCTTCTACGGCAGCGCCATGTCGATATTCGTGTCGTTTGGCGCTGTGATCCTGCTGCTGATCTTCCGCCCGTGGGGCCTGCTTGGAGCGAAAGAAGCATGAACAAACCCTCCGTTCTTCAATCCGCGCTGCGGCCAGGGCTTCCGTTGCAGCCCGCGCCGCAGGCGAGCGCCTTGCGGCCGGCGCGCCGCTGGCTCGCTCATCCCGCGGTGATCGCCGTCGTGCTCGTCGTGCTCGTGGCATTGCCGCTCTTCGGGCAGGACAAGTTCGTCCTCTCGGTGGCCGTCACCACGTTCATCACGGCCATTGCCGCGAGTTCGTTGCACCTCATCGTGCGCACGGGTCATGTGTCGCTCGGTCATGCCGCGTTCATGGGCATCGGTGCTTATGTGTCGGCTATTTCGACGATGAACTTCGGCCTGCCGTTTCCGGTGTCGGTGTGCCTCGCCTTTCTCGCGCCCGCCGCGCTCGCGCTGATCGTCGGCCCGATTCTGCTGCGTCTCACAGGCAAATACTTCGTGCTCGTGACGCTGCTCTTCGGCGAAATCGTGCGCACCGTGTTCGTCAACTGGACGAGCGTAACGGGCGGCTCGAACGGCATCTCCGGCGTGCCGGGGCCAAGCGAGTTCTTCTCGAACGCGGTGCCGTTCTATTACCTCGCGCTCGGCTTTGCAGTCGTCATCATCGGGATCGTCGGCCGGCTGCTCGGGTCCGAAATCGGCCGGATGATCGATTCGGTGCGGGAAGGCGAATCGCTCGCGCGCTGCTCGGGCGTGCCGGTGCTGAGCACGAAGGTCGCGGTGTTCGTGCTCGCATGCGGGATCGTCGGCGTAGCGGGCGCGCTGCAGGCGCATTTCGTGCACTACATCGATCCGACTTCGTTTGCGCTCGAACAGTCGCTGAATCTCGTGGTGATCAACGTGATCGGCGGGATGTACACGCTGATCGGGCCGATCGTCGGCACGGTGTTCGTCGTGCTGCTGCCGGAATTCCTGCGCGGCTACGTGGAACTGCAGCACGTCGTCTTCGGCATCGTGCTGATCCTCGTCATGGCGTTCTTTTCCGGCGGCATCGCCGATGCGGGCGTGCTGTTCAAACGTCTCGGCCTGGGACGCGGAGGCCGGCAATGAGCGCGCGCCTGCTTCAGATCGAAAAGTTATCGCGGCATTTCGGCGGGCTTGCCGCCGTGTCGGAACTGACGTTTCACGTCAACGAGCACGAGATACTCGGCATCATCGGGCCGAATGGCGCCGGAAAAACCACGGCGATCAATCTCGTGAGCGGTATGATCCGGCCAAGCAGCGGTCATGTGCGGCTCGAAGGCGAGGACGTGACGGGACTGCTGCCGCACGTTCTCGCGCGCAAGGGGCTCGTGCGCACGTTCCAGTCGACCACCGTATACGGCGGACGCACGGTCTATGAAAACGCCGTGCGCGGCGCCTTCCTCGGGATGTATCCGGGCGCGATGGCGGCGTTCTTCAATACGCGCCGTGCGCGTGCGATGCGTGCCGAAAGCGAGCACCGCGTGGCCGAGTTGCTCGAATGGCTGAACCTCGCCGATGTCGCTTCCTTGCAAGCCGGCAGCCTGCCGTACGGCTATCAGAAGACGCTCGGCATGGTCATCACGCTTGCGGCGCGGCCGCGCATCGTGATGCTCGACGAGCCGGTCGCGGGTCTGAGCGCGGAGGAGGCCGATCACGTGCGCGACACGATCCTGAAGATCCGCGACCGCGGCATCACCGTGATCGTCATCGATCACAACATCCGTTTCATGAAGGGCCTGTGCGATCGCGTGATGGCGATGCATCAGGGCCATGAGCTGACGACCGGCGCACCGCTCGACGTGCTGGCCGATCCGAAGGTGATCGAAGCGTATCTGGGGAGGGGACATGCCGCAGCTCACGGTATCTGATTTGAACGTCCGTTACGGGCGCGTGATCGGCACGCATGGCGTGTCGTTCTCGGTCGAGGCCGGCGAGATCTTCGCGCTCGTCGGCAGCAACGGCGCGGGCAAGAGCAGCGCGATCAAGGCGATTCTCGGCATGGCGCACTATGCGTCCGGCTCGATCACGTTCGAAGGCGAGAACATGCGCGGGCTCAAGACGAGCGAGATCGTGCGTCGCGGCATCGCTATCTCGCCGGAAGGGCGGCGCGTGTTCGGGCAGTTGTCGGTGGCGGAGAACCTTCGCATGGGCGCGTTCACGCGCCCGCGCGATGAGGCCGATCAACGCGTCGAGCAGATCTATGCGTATTTTCCGCGTCTCAAGGAGCGCTGGAAGCAGCATGCGGCGAGCCTGAGCGGAGGCGAGCAGCAGATGCTCGCCATCGGCCGCGCGCTGATGTCGAAGCCGAAGCTGTTCCTGCTCGACGAACCGTCGCTCGGACTCGCGCCGATCGTCGTCGAACGAATCGGCGATGTGCTCGACGAAATTCGGCGCGTGGAGCAACTGACCGTGATCCTCGCGGAGCAGAACGCGCACTGGGCGATGCATCTCGCGTCGCGCGCCGTGATTTTCGAGCTGGGCCGTTCGGTCAACACCGGTCCGACCGAGCAGTTGATGAAAGACCCCGCCGTGCAAAGCGCATATCTCGGTATCTGATTGCGGCGATCGCTGCATGAAAGAAGGGCTGCCGCCGGCAGCCCGCATCCGTTACGACGATGACACGATCACGGCCACTGCGCACCGCGCTGACCCACATAGACCGCGATCAACGATGACGCCGTCGTCACGAACAGGCGATTGCGTTTCGGCCCGCCGAACGTGAGGTTCGTCGCGACTTCCGGCAGATGGATCTTGCCGAGCAGCGCGCCGTCGGGGGCATAGCAGTGCACGCCGTCGCCGGCCGTGGTCCATACGTTGCCTTCGGTATCGACGCGAAAGCCATCGGGCACGCCGGGCGAAATCGTCGCGAACACGCGTGGACGCACGAGGCGCACACCGTCCACGACATCGAACGCGACGATATGGTGCGGGCCGTTCGGGTCGTGCGAGACGCCCGAATCGGCGATGTAGAGAATCGACTCGTCCGGCGAGAACGCGAGCCCGTTCGGCTTCACGAGTTCGCTGGTCGCGATGCTCAGTTCGCGCGTCGCGGGATCGAGCCGGAACACATGGTTCGCGCCGATCTCGCTCTTCGCCTTGTCGCCGGTGTAATCGCTGAGGATGCCGTAGTCGGGGTCGCTGAACCAGATGCTGTCATCGGACTTCACGACGATGTCGTTCGGCGAGTTGAGGCGCTTGCCTTGGAAGCGATCCGCGAGCACCGTAATCGTGCCGTCGTGCTCCGTTCGCGTGACGCGGCGGCCGCCGCTCTCGCAGGTCAGAAGACGTCCCTGACGGTCGCGCGTGTTGCCGTTGGCGTTGTTGGACGGATAGCGATACACGGTTGCCGGCGCGCCTTCCACCCAGCGCATGATGCGGTTGTTCGGGATGTCGCTCCACAGCAGACATTCGCTGTCGGCGAACCACACCGGACCTTCGGGCCAGCGCATGCCGGTATGCAGCACTTCGATACGCGCATTCGCGACGATGCTCTGGCGGAAGCGTTCGTAATCGACTATTTCGAATTCTGGACTCAAGTTCGTCTCCTTCCTTTGGGTGTATCGACAGGCGGCTAGCGGTTGTCTTTCGCATTCCATGTATCGACGGGAATCGTGGGCATCTCGAAGACATCCGCCATGCGCAAGTAGTGGTGACCGTGCATGCGGCCGACGAGCTGAAGCCGCTGCGTATCGATCCAGCAGCGTTGCGCGTCGAGCACCGCTTCGTCGGGGACGTGCATCGCGAGCACTTCGCCGAGCACGAGCGAACGCCGCGTGCCGAGCGCGATGATCTGCATCAGCCGGCATTCGAACGACACGCGGCTTTCAGCGATGCGCGGCGTGCGGATCAGCGTGGACGGCGCCGGCGTGAGGCCCGCTTCCGCGAACTCGTCCACCGCCGGGCCGAACTCGATCGCGGTGATGTTCATCTGCTCGACGCAGTCGGCGCTCACGAGATTGACGACGAATTCCTTCTGCAAACGCACGTTCTCTCCGGTGTCCTTGCGGTCCGAATCGGAACGATGATTGATCGCGAAACCCAGCGTCGGCGGGTCTTCGGCGAAGACGTTGAAGAACGAGAAGGGCGCGGCGTTGGGCTTGCCGTTCGCGTCGATGGTCGATACCCATGCGATCGGACGCGGCGTGACCGTCGACGACAACAGCTTGTAACGCTCGATCGGTTTGAAGCGGGAGAACTCGAAATACATGACGTTCCTTCGGCAAGTGCGCGGGTGCATTGCGCCTCGTATAAATATAGATTATATAATGCATTATATGTGTTGCATCCGTCAACGAAGCCCATAGAAGCATCGCGTCGGAACCATACGAAAGTCCACACGGCGACGAAACCGTCGTCAATCAGGAGACAAGCATGCAATCTGTCGATCCCGCTTCGGCGGTGTCTTCGCATCACGCTGCGGCACCGGGTGTCTCGATCTATGGGCGCATCACGCGCCGGCTTCTGCCCTTGCTGTTCATCTGCTATGTGGCCTGCTACCTCGACCGCGTCAACATCGGTTTCGCGAAGCTGCAGATGGCGTCGGATTTGAGCTTCAGCGATACGGTGTACGGGCTCGGCGCGGGCACGTTCTTCATCGGCTATCTCGCGTTCGAAACGCCGAGCAACATGATTCTGTATCGCGTGGGCGCGCGGCGGTGGCTCGCCCGCATCATGGTGACCTGGGGCGTCATCTCGGCGGCGATGCTTTTCGTCCGGACGCCCGGCGCGTTCTATGCGACGCGCTTTTTGCTGGGCGTCGCGGAAGCAGGCTTCTTTCCGGGCGTGGTGCTGTATTTGACGCAATGGTTTCCGTCGCGCCGACGCGCTGGCGTCGTCGCGATCTTCATGACGGGCATTCCGGTATCGGGCGTGCTTGGCGGGCCGCTGTCGGGATGGATCATGAGCAGCATGGGCGGCACCGGCGGTTTGGCGTCGTGGCAGTGGCTTTTTCTGATCGAGGCGATGCCGTCCGTCGTGCTCGCGGGCGTGCTCTGGAAAGCGCTTCCCGATCGCGTGGCGGACGTCGACTGGCTGAGCCCGGCGGAAAAAGGGTGGGTGCAGTCGCAACTCGACGCCGAGCACGATGCGAAGCCCGATGCTTCGCTCCGCCAGATGTTCACCGACGCGCGCGTATGGCTCTGCGTGCTGATCAACTTCTGCATCGCGACCGGGCAGTACGGCGTCAGCTTCTGGCTGCCGACGCTGATCAAGCGTCTCGGGCTGCACGACAACTTTCAGATAGGCTATCTCAGCGCGATTCCGTACCTGGCGGGCGTCATCGCGATGCTGATGCTCTCGCGCACCGGAGACCGGCTGCGCGAGCGCCGCTGGCATGTGGCCGCGCCCGCGCTGGTCGGCGCCGCTGGCTTCGTGCTCAGCACGTTCCTGCAGCACGACACGACGCTCGCGCTGGCCGCGCTGACCATCGCGACCGGCGGCGTCATGGCGACACTGCCGCTGTTCTGGTGTCTGCCGACATCGTTCTTGAAGGGCGCATCCGGCGCGGCGGGCATCGGGCTCATCAATTCGGTCGGTGCGCTGGCCGGTTTCGTGAGCCCGCTCTTGACCGGCGTGCTGAACGACTTCACACATGACGCGCGCTATGGCGTCGCCATGCTGGCCGCGTGGCTCGTGCTCGGCGCGGCGCTGGTGCTGCGTTTGCCGCGGGCGCTAGTCAACCGGTAGGGCGCACGGCGGCCCGGCGTTCCTCTCACGTATTTCACGAAGGACTTTTCGATGACGACAGAAGCGAATCACGAGTCAGGCGAGGACATCGGCATTTCCGTCACACGCGAGGATTACGCGGATCTGCGCGATGCGGTGCGCCGCATCTGCCGCGATTTTCCGGGCGACTACTGGCGCAAGCTCGACAACGAGCGCGGATATCCGACCGAATTCGTGAATGCGCTGACTGCCGGCGGTTTTCTGGGCGCGCTGATCCCCGAAGCGTACGGCGGCTCCGGCATGCCGCTGCGCGCGGCCGCCGTGATTCTCGAGGAGATCAATGCGAGCGGCTGCGTCGCGAGTCCCGCGCACGCGCAGATGTACATCATGGGCACGCTGCTGAGACACGGCAGCGAGGCGCAGAAGCGCCGCTATCTGCCGGAGATTGCGTCGGGCGCGCTGCGGCTGCAGGCGTTTGGCGTGACCGAGCCGACCACCGGATCGGATACGACGCAACTGAGAACGCGCGCGGAACGGCGCGGCGATGTCTATGTCGTGAACGGACAGAAAGTATGGACGTCGCGCGCGCTCCATTCGGATCTGATGCTGCTGCTGGTTCGCACGACGCCGGCGGCGCAGTGCGCGAAACGAACCGATGGTTTGTCGACGCTGCTCGTCGATCTGCGCGAGGCGAAGGGCAGGGGCATCGATATCCGGCCGATCCCGGCGATGATCAATCACAACACGACCGAGATCTTCATCGAGAATCTCGAAGTGCCGGTCGAAAACCTGATCGGCGAGGAAGGCAAGGGCTTTCGCTACATCCTCGACGGCATGAATGCCGAGCGGATTCTCGTGGCGCAGGAGTGCATCGGCGATGGCCGCTGGCTGCTGAAAAGGGCCGTCGATTATGCGAACGAGCGCAAAGTGTTCGGACGCGCGATCGGACAGAATCAGGGTGTGCAGTTCCCGCTCGCGCGCGCCTACATGGAACTCGAAGCCGCCGATCTGATGGCGCGCAAGGCCGCGGCGCTATTCGAGGCGGGGCAGCCGTGCGGGGCCGAAGCGAACATGGCGAAGCTGCTCGCGTCCGAGGCGACCTGGCACGCCGCCGATACCGCACTGCAAACGCACGGCGGCTTCGGTTATGCCGAGGAATACGGCATCGAACGCAAGTGGCGCGAAGCGCGGCTTTATCAAACTGCGCCGATCTCGACGAACCTCATTCTCGCGTATCTCGGCGAGCATGTTCTCGGGCTGCCACGGTCGTATTGATGCGCGAACGTTTCGCGGCGCGTCCCTCATTCACAGTCATCGAACTGCCGGCCGACCTCTTCGATATGCGTTTGCATCGCTTCGGCGGCCCTATGAGGCCGATGCGCGCTGATGGCGTCGTAGATCGCGCGATGCTGCGCAAGCCGCGCCGTCGCGAGCCGATGCGATTCATCCTCGGAAGCCGACGCCAGCAGCGTGTTTCTCGCGATATGGCTGCGCAAGGTCGAACCTGCGTTGAGGCAGAGCGTGGCCAGCATCCGGTTATGCGAAGCGCGGACGAGCGCCAGATGGAAATGCGCATCCGCGAGCGCTTCGGCTTCCACGTCTCTCGCGTGCACGGCATCGGTCATGCGCTGAAGCAGCGTCTGCAACTCGCGCAGATCGCTGTCGGCTGCGCGCGTCGCGGCGAGCCTCGCAGCGGCGCATTCGACGACGAGCCGGAATTCGAGCGTGTCGCGGCGCGAAGCCGCGGTTTCGCCGAACATCGAAGGCTCCAGCATGTCGGATGCGGGCGGCGCGCGGCGAATGAACAGCCCGCGGCCGTGACGCGCGTCGATCGCGCCGGTTGCGATCAATCGCTGGATGGCCTCGCGAAGCGTCGAGCGCGATACGCCGAGTGTCAGCGCCAGTTCGCGTTCGGGCGGCAGACGCGGCTCGTTGCGCAAGCCGGCTTCTTCGATAGCGCTTTCGAGCTGACGGGCGACGCGCGCGACCGTCTCGCGACGTCCGGCCCTACGCTCGGTCGTGTGGGGCTGCTGCATCGGTGGTCTGACCATCTTGGTGAGTGCCCAAGGTTGTTTCAACATGGTGGGGTCGCGCTTTGCTTCCCCGCGAACATCGGCGCGCCTGGCGCGTCTCCCTAAAGGTGAGAACGAATGGACGAAATCAATCAGTATTCCCTATTTATCGATGGAGATTGGGTTGTGTCGAGCGGCACGGCGCGGCTCACGGTGCGCAATCCGGCGACAGGCGAAACCATCGCCACGGCCGCCGACGCGACGGACGCGGATATCGACCGCGCGGTTCAGTCCGCGGCGGCGGCATTTCCCGCATGGAGCCGCCGCACGGCCGTCGGGCGCGCGGACTTCCTGTTGCGCCTGAACACGCTGATCCAGCGCGATCACGAACGCCTGGCGCGGCTGCTGACCCAGGAAGTCGGCAAGCCGATCCGCGAGGCGCGCGGCGAGATCGATTTCGCGATCTCGCTGATTCGCTTCGCCGCCGAGAATGCGCGCCGCCTCGAAGGCGACATCGTGCCGGGGAGCCGTCCGGGCGAAAAGATCCTGATCGACAAGCAGCCGCATGGCGTGATCGCCGGCATTTCGGCGTGGAATTTTCCGGCGGGTCTGCTCGCGCGCAAGGTCGCGCCGGCGCTCGCGGCCGGCAATACGATCGTGCTCAAGCCGCATGAACTGACGCCGGTGACATCGCTCGAAATCGCCAGGCTCGTCGCCGAAGCGAAGTTCCCGGCGGGCGTCGTCAACATCGTGAGCGGCGGCATTCCGGCGGGACAGCGCCTCGTCGCGAATCCGGCCGTGAAGATGATCACGATGACGGGCAGCACCGCGGCGGGCAAAAAGATCATGGCCGCGGCCGCGCCGACGCTGAAGGAAGTCCGCCTCGAACTCGGCGGGAAGGCGCCGTTCATCGTGCTCGCCGACGCCGATCTCGAAGCGGCCGCCAGCGCGGCCGTCGAGGCGCGCTTTCTCAACGCGGGTCAGGTCTGCACGTGCAATGAACGCACGTACGTGCACGAAGCCGTCTACGACCGCTTCCTCGAACTGGTGAGCCAGAAGATCGGCGAGATCAAGGTGGGCGATCCGTCGAACGAAGATACGACGATGGGCCCGAAGATCAGCGCCGCCGAGCTCGAAAAGGTCGAGGCGATGGTCGCGAAGGCGGTGCATCAGGGCGCGCGCGTGCGGATCGGCGGCGCGCGGCTGAGCGGCGGCGTGTACGAGCGCGGCCATTTCTACGGTCCCACGCTGCTGACGGACGTGACGCACGAGATGGACATCGTGCAGGGAGAGGTGTTTGGTCCGGTCATGTCGGTGCTCAAGGTGCGCGATTTCGACGAGGCGCTCAAACTCGCGAACGATTCGAGCTACGGCCTTTCCGCCTATCTCTTCACGAAGGATCTCGGCGTGCTGATGCGCACCGCCGCCGAACTGAACTTCGGCGAGATCTACGTGAACCGCTCGCTCGGCGAAGCGCCGCAAGGTTTCCATCATGGTTACGGCGATAGCGGCCTGGGCGGCGAGGACGGCAAGTACGGGCTCGAAGCCTACGTTCGCACGAAGACGATCTATCTGAACGCCTGACGCAGGCGCGGGCGCAAGCCCGCGCATCGTGCTGCGCGTGTCAGTTGCAGGGAGCGGGCGCGATGCCGTGGAGCATGTGGCGGAACGCGATCATTCCCGGATCGTCGAGACCGATCGAGCGCTCCGCGAACATCCGCGCGCGCCCGATCCGGTTCGGCTGCGTTTTGAACGACGCGATCGTCTCGTCGACGGCCGCACTCGCGGCGGCGTATTGCGTATGAGGATCATCGATACCGTCGATGGCGTCGTGCGCGGCCGCCAGCGTATCGAGCACGGTCTTGTCGCCGAGCTTCGCGCCGCCGCGCTGGGACATCGCATCGAGCGCGGCTTGCAGCGCCGCCGGCAGGTCGCGCCAGGCGAGTGTCGCCTGGTTATCGAGCCGGCGCGCGAGCGTCATGAACGCCACGGTCAAAAGCGTGCCGAAGCTCGATCCCGACGCGCGCGCGCAAGCCTGCGCGCAGGCCTTGAACAGCAGGCCGAGATCCGCGTACGGACCGGCGTCGAGCGCCGTGCGCACGCGCGCGGCGCATTTTTCGAGCGTCGCGCCGAGGTCGCCGTCGCCGAGCTGTCCGTCGAGCCGATTGAGCTCGGGCGCCACTTCGTCGATCCGGTCTGCCCAGCGGCGCAGCGCGGCTTCCATCTGTGAAGTCGTGAGAGACATCGTCAGTTGCTCCAGAACGGACAGCGCGCGGGCGCGCGCAGCAGCGTTTCGAGATCGGCGTCGAGGCGCTGGATCGTGAGCGATGCGCCCGTCATTTCCATCGACGTCGCATAGCGCCCGACGAGCGGCGCGACGATGCTCACGCGCTTCGCATCTAGCAGCCGCGCCACCGCGCGATAGAGGATGTAAAGCTCCTCGTGCGGCGTCGCGCCGAGCGAGTTGAGCATGACGGACACGCGCTCGCCCGCGCCCACGTCGAGGTCGGCGAGCACGCATTCGAGCATTTCGCCCGCGAGCGCATCGGCCTGTTTCAGCTCGCCGCGCCAGATGCCGGGCTCGCCGTGAATGCCCATCCCCATCTCGATCTCGCCTTCGCCGATCGTGAAGTTCGGTGTGCCGACTTCCGGCACGATGCAAGGCGTCAGCGCGACGCCGATTGTGCGGCATCCGGCAATGGCCTTGCGCGCGCTGCCGGCCACGTCGTCGAGCGTGGCGCCGCGCTGCTCGGCGCGCGCACCGGCGATCTTGTACGCGTAGACGATACCCGCGACGCCGCGGCGCTTGCCGCTTTCGTCGGCGGATGCGCTCGCGACGTCATCGGTCACGAGCACCGTTTCGCTTTGCATGCCGTCGAGTCCGGTCAGCTCGCAGGCCATGTCGAAGTTCATCCGGTCGCCGCCGTAGTTGCCATACAGGCAAAGCACGCCCGCGCCGCGCTCGGCGGCATGCATCGCGTCGATGCAGTCGCCGACGGTCGGTCCGGCGAACACGTTGCCGATCGCGCAGGCATCGAGCAGCCCCTCGCCGACATAGCCGGTGAAAAGCGGCATATGGCCCGAGCCGCCGCCGGACACGACGCCGACCTTGCCTTCGAAGCCCGGCGTCGCGCGCGCGATCACGCGGCCGCTTTCGCCGGCGCGGCGGTATGTGTCGGGATGGGCTGCGCACAGGCCGTCGAGCATGTCGTCGACATACGCGCCCGGTTCGTTCATCAGCTTCTTCATGCGTTCCTCCAGCGGTGCGTGTGCGTCAGGCGGGGACGAAGCGCGCGAGCGATACCTCGGGCGTCACGTCTTCGAACTGCACTTTCATCGGCATGCCCATCTTCACATCCTGGGGAATGCCGTCCCCGAAGTTGCCGACGACGATCGGGCCATCGTCGAGTTGAACGAGGCAGACGTGATACGGCAGCTCGCCGCGAAAGGCGTCCCAGTACGCGCGATGAAACGTGACCCACGAGACGAGCGTCCCGCGGCCGCTGACCGCTTCCCACGCCTGCGCATCGGACAGACACGAGGGGCACACGGGCGATGCCGGAAAATGCCGATGGCCGCATTGCCGGCACACCTGCACCGACAGCCGATGCTGGCGCGCGAAGTTCCAGTAACCCTTCGAATACTCGTCGATCGCCGGTAGCGGCTTGTCATAGGCAGTGGTCATGGCTTATCCCTTCGTGTAGATGATCGATCGGGTGCACGGCGTGGCCGCGATGTACTGCACGACCTCGCAGTCCTTCACCTGGCGCGCGCCGCATTCGCCGCGCAACTGCCGCACCGCTTCGACGTTGAGCGCCCAGCCCTGCATATACGAATTCGACAAGTGGCCGCCATCGGTATTCGTCGGCAGCCGGCCATGCACGCCGAGCGCGCCGTTCTCGACGAACGCGCCCGCCTCGCCGCGCTCGCAGAATCCGAGCCCTTCGAGGCTGAAGAGCACCGTCGGCGTGAAGTTGTCGTAGCACATCAGGGCATCGACATCGTCCTTCGTGACGCCCGCCATCTCGTAGGCCTGCGTGCCCGCCTCGCGCACCTCGTCGTACCAGAACTCGGGATCGAAGTTGCCGATGGCGGAACGCTCGAACGCATCGCGCGCGCCGACGCCCGAAATCAGCACCGGCTGCTTCCGGAGATCGTTCGCGCGCTCGCGCGTCGTGAGGATCATGCAGACGGCGCCGTCGTTGATGAGGCAGTAGTCGAGCAGACCGAGCGGCTCGACGATCCTGCGTATCGACGCGTGATCCTCCAGCGTGATGGGCTTGCGCATGACCGCGTCGGGATTCAGGATCGCGTTGTTGCGAAACGCGACGGACACTTCCCCGAGCTGGCGCGTCGTCGTGCCGTAGCGCTCCATATGCATGCGGAACATCAGCCCATGCGAAGCGCCCGGCGACGTGAGGCCCCACGGGTCCCAGAACGATGCGAATTCGTCGCCGCCATAGTTCATCCGGCGCGAGCGGCCGATGTTCGTATAGATCAGCGCGACGTATTTCGCCGCGCCCGTTTCGAGCGCGAGCATCGCTTCGGCGATCGCCATGCCGGACATGCGGCCGTGGCCCGGCAGCGTCATCGTCCAGCGCGGATTGAGGCCGAGGATCTCGCCCATGCGCGCATAGAAGGGCACGCGGCAGCAGAGCAGGCCGTCGATCTCGTTCTTGTCGAGCCCGCAATCGGCGATCGCGGCCTTGAATGCCTCGGCGCCGAGCGCGTAATCGTCGACGGCGGGGAAGTCGCCGTAAGGCGTGTTGCCGACGCCGACGACGGCGATCCGGTTACTGAGGCCCTGCATCGGATTCATGCTGTGTCTCCGTTCGATATGGGATGGTCGGTGCAGACGCGCTCAGATCACGCCTTCCTCGCGCAGCGCGTCGATTTCCGACGCGCCGTAGCCGAGCCACTGGCTGAGCACGTGTGCGTTGTCCTCGCCGTAGCACGGCGCGCCGCGGTCGATCACGCCGCCGCTGTAGGCGGGCGTCGCGGCGAGCTTGACCGGGAATTCGATGACCGGCCAGCGGCCGATGCGCGTGCCCGTTACTTCCGTCAGCCAGTCGAGTTCGGCGAGTTGCGGATCGGCGTCGCAGCGGCCGGCGGCCGTCTGGCACACGCCGGCCGGCACGCCCGCGCGCTGCAGGCGCTGCATGCAGGCGTAAGGCTCCTGACTCGACGTCCACGCGCCGACGAGCGCGTCGAGTGCGTCCTGGTGAGCGAGCCGCTCCGTGAGCGTTGCGAAGCGCGGGTCGCCGGCGAGCGCGGGCAGTTGCGCGGCGTCGACGAAGGCGTGCCAGTGCGCGTCGCTGAAACAAGCGATCGCGATCCACGCGTCATCGCCCGCGCACCGGTACGCGCCGTGCGGCGCGGCGCGCTTGTACGGCGAGCGGTTGCCATAGCGCGCCCAAACGCGGCCATTGGCCGACCAGTCGAGCACGGACGACGCCGTCTGGAAGATGCCGGATTCGCACTGCGACGAGTCGATCCACTGGCCTTCGCCGGTGCGCTCGCGGTGATAGAGCGCGCCGAGCGCGGCGAGCGCGAAGCCGTATGCGCCGATCCAGTCGAGATACGAGTAGCCCCATCCGGCAGGCATCGCCGGATCGGGCAGGCCGGACATCTCGGTGCTGCCCGCGAACGACGCGGCCACGGGCCCGACCGTGCGGAACCGGCCATAGCGGCCGATCGTGCCCATGCCCGACTGCTGCACATAGATGATGTCCGGCCGGATCGACTTCAGCACGTCGTAGCCGAGGCCGAGCCGTTGCAGCACGCCGGGCGAGAACCCTTCGGCGACGATATCGCACTGGCGGATCAGATCCTTCGCGATGGCGAGACCTTTCGGATGCCGGATGTTCAACGACATGCCGCGCTTGCCCGCGTTCTTGTTGTTGAACTGCCCGCCCATGTCGGGGTCCGTGACGCCCGGCAGCGGCCCGGTGGCCTTTTCGCGCGCCTCACGGCCGCCGACCGGCGCCATCGCGGCCAGCCGCGTGTCGGGATTCTCCTTCCATTCGACCTTGATGCTTTCCGCGCCGAGCGCGTTCAGGAAGCGCGTGCCGCCCGCCGATGCGAGAAACCACGAGAAGTCGAAGATGCGCACGCCCTGCAACGGGAATGGCTTGCCATGCTTCGAGAGCGTCACGCCGGACGGCGACGGATCGCGAGGCCGCGCGGGCAGCTTGTCCCCTTCGCTGCGCGCGAGCGGCTTCGTGAGCGGCTTCGTGAGCGTGGCGTCGTCGTTGTGTTCGCCAAGGAACGGCGCGCGCGTGCCCGCCTGCCATGCGGTTGCCGTGCCGAGCCATTTGCTGGTCGGATAGCGGAAGCTGCGGCCGAGCTCCGGATGCTCGATGTCGCTGAATGATGAGCGCGCGAGCCAGTGCTCGTCCTCGGCATTCTCGTGAGGCTTGCGCACGGGCGCCCACAGCAGCCCAGCGTCCTGAGCTTCGCGCCACGGCAGTTGTTCGTAATCGTACGAGCCGACGAAACGCTGGATGACTTCGAGCATATGGCGCGTATCGGCATCGACCTCGGTCGAACCCGGCGTGTTGCGAGCCGTCATGTCGGTGTCGCTCGGGGGCGGCTGCAGGTCCTCGGCCTTGTCGAACTGCTGGAGGAACGGCACGAGCCGCGCCTTGTCGCGCGCGGAGACGCCCCATGTCATGTTCCAGCGGCCGTCCGACGTGCGGCTGATGTTCGGCACATCGCTCGGCGTCTCGGATGCGTGCCGCGCCGTCTGCCGATAAAGCGGCGCATGCCGCATCACCCACGACATGAGGTCGAGCTCGGTGTTGATCGACACGGCTTGATGGATCGCGCACGAGACATCCTGACCTTCGCCGGTGCGCAAGCGGTGCATCAGCGCGGCGAGAATCGCGACGGCGGTCTGGTCGCCGGCGATGTGATACGCGTGCCAGATCTGCGGCGCGATCGGGGGCGTGGAGTAGGTGCCGTCCGGATTCCGGTCGTAGCCGCAGTTCATCATCACGCCGCCGAGCGCGAGATGAACGAGGTCCGATGCGCGATAGTCCTTCCACGGTCCGGTGTCGCCGAACGGTGTGATGCGCGCATGGATCAGCGCGGGAAATCGCTTTGTTACCGGCTCGCCGAGGTCCAGGTCGCGTGCGAGACGGCCGCACGTGCTGTCGAGCAGGATGTCCGCGTGGGCCAGCAGGTCGAGCAGTCGCGCACGGCCCGTGGGACTCGCCGTATCGAGCGCAACCGATTTCTTGCCGCGATTGTAGGCCCAGAAATGCAGCGAACGCTCGCGGTCTTCGACGTCTTCGTAAAACGGCCCGATGCCGCGCGTCGTATTGCCGTGAAGCGGTTCGATCTTGATGACCTCGGCGCCCAGTCCTGCCAGCAGCAGACCACAGTATTCGCCGGTTTCGTCGGCGACTTCGATGACCCTGAGGCCGCTCAGCATGCCGGGAAGCGTAGCGGGGTCGGGCATGCTGGGTCCGGAAGCGGTGGGATGCGACATGGTTCTCCTTTGCCGGGCCGTGTTACCCGGAATCGTCGATGCAAATTATAAAATATATTCTATAACGCGGTCACGTCACTTTCGATTTGAATCTCAAGCCGGGGATCGGGCGCGGCGAATACGCGCCGGGACGCGGCGTGCGCCGACGCGCACACAAAATGCATCGGCGACGGCGCGGGGGCTGCGGCGTCGTACAATACGGCCTGGCGTTGCCTTGCAGGCTGAGCGTGCCGGCTCAATCGGCGGGCCCGAAGCGCGATCGCACCTTCTCTGGACAATCATGGCTTTCCTCACAAAACTCGATCACGTGGCAGAACGTTTGCGAGAACGGATCATCTCGGGTGAGTACCCGCGCGGCCACAAGCTGAAGCAGGCGGATATCGCCGCCGAGCTCGGCGTATCGATCACGCCGGTGCGCGAGGCGCTCAAGGCGCTCGAAATGGAAGGCTTCGTCGTCAGCGAACCGCATCGTGGCCTGTCAGTGCCCGATATCGATCCGATGCGCGCACGCGAGATCTTCGAATTGCGCGTCGTGCTGGAACGCATGCTTGCCTTCAAGGCCGCCGAGCGCGCGACGAAGGAAGACATCGCCGAGCTGCGCGCGATGCACAAGGAGTTCGTCGCGCTGGTCAAGAGCGGTGAACGCTTTGCGATTCGCGCCGCGAACGTGCGGTTTCACTTCCGGCTCTACGAGATCGCCGACTGTCAGCAGACGCTGCAGTTCGTCCGGGTGCTGTGGGCCAAGTTTCCGTTCAACTTCCATTACGATCAGGCAGGGCGGTTCAAGCAGTTGCCGCACGAGCACGTCGAGATCCTGCGCAAGCTCGAAGATCACGACGCGCAGGGCGTGGCGGATGCGATGACCCAGCACATCGAGGCCGGCTGGGTCCGCGTCGAGAAGAATCTGACGACACCGTCGACTGCCGCCTGACGATGCTGCCCGGCTAGCGCTGCATCGGCGCTGGCCGGAAGGCGCGGGCCGCGATCAACGTCCCGCGCGGGCGGGGCTGAGCGACTGCCCCGTTTCGGCGGCGGCCGGTGCGATCGGCTCCTCTTCCACCAGCGAGCGGCGGCAGGTTTCCGGCAGCGTCAAATACAGCACGACGAACGCGATCAGCGCGATCGCGCAAAGATAGAACGCCGGCGACACCGCGATGCCCGTGCTTGCCACCAGCGCGGCCGCGATCAGCGGACCGGTGCCCGCGACCGGCCCAGCGCCGAGGTTGAGCGCGAGCGCGCCGCTCGTCATCCGCGTGCGCGGCGGGAACAACTCCACGACGACAACCGTGTTCATCACGTTGATGAGCGCCTGAAACGACGCGAAGATCACGAGTCCCGCGAATGCGATCAGCAGGCTGCCCGACGACAGCATGAAGAACACCGGCAAGCCGAACGCCATGTGTCCGAAGATGCCGATGAGGAAGGTCTTGCGACGGCCGATCACATCCGACAGCCAGCCTGCCAGCGGACAGAACAGCCCGTACAGCACGAGGCTCGCGCCGCTTACCATCACCGATTCGGTGCGTCCCAGATGACCGGTCACGGGCAGATAGTTCACCATGTACGTGACGAAGTAGTAGAAGCCGAGGCCGGTGATGCTCGCGAACAGGAACGCGATGCCGATCATCCGGATATCTTCGTTCAGCGAAGCAAGGAACGGCGTTCTGGCAACGCCGCCCGCTGAGCGCGCCTTGATTTCCTCGAACACCGGCGTGTCTTCGAGCTTCAGCCGCATGTAGAGGCCGACCAGCCCCACAGGCACCGCGAGCACGAAGGGAATGCGCCAGCCCCACGCATCGAATGCCTGCGCATCCAGCCTGCTCGATATGGCGAACACCACGAGACTGCCTGCCGCGACGCCGAATGCGGCCGTCGCCGAAATCACGCTCGCCGCGATGCCCCGACGATTCGCCGGCGCATATTCGACGAGAAACGTGCCCGCACCCATCCATTCGCCGCCGACGGACATGCCCTGAACGCAGCGCGTGAGCAGAAGCGCGACGGTCGCCCACATGCCAATGCGCTCATAGGTCGGAAGGATCGCGAGCACGAACGTCGCCGCGCTCATGACGATGATCGCGATGGCGAGCGACTCCCGCCGGCCGACACGATCGCCGATCATGCCGAGCACGATGCCGCCCAGCGGACGAAGCAGGAAGGCGATGCCGAACACCGCGAGCGACGAGAGCAGCGCGACGGTCGTGTTGCCCGCCGGAAAAAACGCGTGACCGATATTGACCGCGACGAAGCCATACACCGCGAAGTCGAACCATTCCATGAAATTGCCGATCAGTGTCGCGATGACCGCGCGCCTTCTGCGAGTCGAGATGTCGGCCTTGGAGCCGCCGTTCGTCGTGTTCAATTCAGTCTCCGGTTTTGTCTGTTCTGTAGGTGGATCGCGCGCCGATGCGGCCCGCGATTCAGCGCAGCGAGCGGTTCCAGTTCGTCGTCGGCGCGCCGGCGATGGGACTTTCGAAGGTCAACACCGCATCGCCGAGCAGGCAGCCGAGGTAGGCGGTTCTCCTGTCGGGGCCGCCGAACACGAGGCTCGATACGCTTTTCAGCCGCGATGTGCCGGTCGTCGCCATGTCGTCGGGCGTGAGCGAACGGGTCGCGTAGCGCGCTGCGAGGTAATCCGTGTACTCGACGTCGAGGTCTTCGAGCACGATCTGCGTCGAGCCGTCCGGCCGAACGACTATGACGCGGTTGCTGCCGACGCATGTGACCCACACGCCGCCGAATGCGTCAAAGCACAGGCCGTCCGGAAAGTCGGCGCCTTCGTATTGGCAGACGATTTCCTTCGGTCCAAGCGCCGGTCCCGGCAGGAGGGGGAACCGGCTCGTCTTCCGCGCGTAGGTTTCGTTCACGTACAGCCACTTGCCGTCCGCAGAGAAGGCAATTTCGTTCGTATAGCCTAGACCGTCCGCCACGATGCGCGATCCTTTCGCGTCCGCCACGCCGATGAAGCCATCGGCGACATCGCGCGTCCACGCATGCGCACGCGGACGCATGCGCGTGCTGACCGTGAACCAGATCGCGCCGTTGCCGTCTTCGACGACGAAGTTCGTCGGTGGCATGGGCGTGTTGTCCACCGTCTCCACGACGGGTTCGACCGCGCCGTTTCCATCGATGCTGAAGATGCCGCCGAGCTCGCTGCCGAGGTTGGCGAACAGCACCTTGCCGCGCGTCGATAGCGCGATGCCATTGGGCACATAGCGACGCGGATTGCCGTCGGCCGGCAGGATATGACGTGGCGAGCCGCCGGGGCGCCAATGCGTGTAGCCGCCTGCGCCGTGCGCGGCGATCAGTTCGCCCGTCTCAAGCGCGAGCACGCACTCCGGCCGGGTGAGGCCGGCGGCGGAGACGCGCAAGTCGGAAAAACCAAGCCGGAAGTCTGGCCTGAGTGGATAAGACATCGGAAGCTCTCCCGCACGGGTTGGACGTGAAAGCGCGCACGCGGCACGCGGAAACGCCGGTACGTCTGCCGGCGGTCCAAGACAATATAATTTATATTTAGCATTTTATAAAGTGGCACCCATCGAACGCGGCGGCGGATGGTGCTTACATCTGCGCGCCGATCATCCAGGGCACGAATTCGTCGTCACCGACGCCAAGTGCTTCGCTTCGACTCTTCTCGCCGCTGGCGACGCGCAGGATTGCGCGGAAGATCTCTTCGCCTTTTTCCTGCACCGTGGCGCTGCCGTCCATGATGTCGCCGCAGTTGATGTCCATGTCGTCGCGCATGCGCTCAAACATCTTCGTGTTGGTCGCCAGCTTGATCGATGGCGCGGGTTTCGCCCCGAAGCACGAACCGCGTCCCGTCGTGAAAAGCACGAGATTGGCGCCGCTTGCGACCTGGCCGGTCGCGCCCATCGGGTCATAACCGGGCGCATCCATGAAGACGAGGCCGTGCATCTCGATGGGCTCCGCATAGCGATACACGCCCATGAGCGGCGTCGATCCGCTCTTGGCCACCGCGCCCAGCGATTTCTCGAGAATCGTCGTCAGGCCGCCTGCCTTGTTGCCCGGCGTCGGATTGTTGTCGATGCTGCCTTTCTCGCGCTCGGCGTAGCCTTCCCACCAATGAATGCGCTCGACGATCTTCTCGCCGACCTCGCGCGAGATCGCGCGGCGGGTGAGCAGGTGTTCCGCGCCGTATATCTCCGGGGTCTCGCTCAGGATCGCCGTGCCGCCGTGCCGCACCAGCAGGTCGACTGCCGCGCCGAGCGCGGGGTTCGCCGTGATGCCCGAATAGCCATCCGAGCCGCCGCATTGCAGTGCGATGCTCAACGCCGACACGGGCACCGGTTCGCGCGTGACTTCGTTCGCGGCGGGAAGCAGCGCGTGGACCGCCTCGATCGCGGCGTCGATGGTTGCTTGCGTGCCGCCCAGCTCCTGCATCACGAGCGGAACCATGCGCGGTCCGCTTTGCACGTTTTCGGCGACGAACATGGCGCCCATCTGATTGGCTTCGCAGCCCAGTCCGATGACGAGCACGGCGGCGAAATTGGCGTGCTTCACATACCCGCCGATGGTTCGGCGCAGTTGCGCGATGCCCTCGCCGTGGTGATCGATGCAACAGCCGAAGCTATGCGTGACGGGCACGACGCCATCGACGTTTGGATAATTCGCCAGCGCCCCGGGTGCTGCGAAATGTTGTGCGACGCGTTTGGTGACGGTGGCCGAGCAGTTGACCGTGCTCACAACGCCGATGTAGTTGCGTGTCGCAATGCGTCCGTCGGCCCGGCGAAAACCCATGAAAGTGAGCGGTGCGCCGGGTGGGTCGACGGGTTTGACGTCGCAGCCGTACGCGTAGTCACGGTCGAATGCGCCGATCGAGAGGTTGTGCGTATGCACGTGCTGGCCGCGCGCGATATCGGTCGTGGCGAAGCCGATCACCTGGCCGTAGCGGCGCACCGCTTCCCCCTTGGTGACCGAACGCAATGCGATCTTGTGGGCGGCTGGGATATCGTCCAGCAGGACAATGTTGCCGAATTCAGGCAAGGTGGTGGCTGCCGGAAGAGCGTCGCGCGCAATCGCGACGTCGTCCGCGTTGTCGAGCTTCAGTGCGCGTGAAACGATGCCGGGGCTGAGCGAATTCATGTCGATCCTCCTATGCGATCGGGTTGGGAACTGATTCTCTAAGTGTCCGTGCGGTGTTGATAGTGCAGTAAGCTGGCGTCCCGGGACACGTGGTCGGACCAACGCTTCCTTTCGATCCATAGGGACCAGCAACGGCTCCATCTAGCCCACTCGAAGGCCGCGCTGCGGATGCCGACGGGGGAAACGTCATCCCGGACCCGCCTCTTGCTCTTGATTGGGAAAGGTGCCGGCATCGAGCTGGTCAATCCGAGTTTCCCTCGAAATTTCGACCTCCAGCGAGTCGTGTGTAAACTCTGAAGGAAGGACCTATAGATGCCAACGAACGCTTAGATCGCTTCGCGATGATCGGCGAAGGCTCCCAATGTCGAGCGGCAGCACGGATGTGTAACGACCGTTTGTCCCATGCTAAGACTACTCGGCTGGCTCGCACAGTTACGCCCGAAGTGACGCGCGTCTTTACTTAGGGACAACTAACGATGTCACGGCCAGATTGAAATGTCGGGGTGCGGGCTAAATACAGATGTCGTATCTATCCAAGGATTTTGCTCTCACGCAGTGTTGAAGATGCAGGGTCGAACGGGCAGGGCGCGGGTGCGTCGACTTCCCCGTTTGCTGAGCGCCGAGCTGTTTTT
>NZ_JALQDT010000068.1:0-225370 GCF_023631085.1 Caballeronia sp. INML1
GTTGCTTGTACTGGGTTCTTTCGTTCATCGCAACACCTTATATGAGACAGGTGTTGCACTTCAGATTTGAGGCCGCCCAGTTGCTCGATGTGGTCGGTCTGCATCTTGAACACATCCACGAGCGGTTTGCCGTCCTCATCCACCGTCGTGAGTTGGGCGAGTTCCGGCAGCATCCCGTTTTCGACGATGTACAGACGAACGAAGTATGCTTTGGCCACCTCCTTCAGCGTTTCGATTTTCGCGGCGACATCACCGCCAGTATCCGCATTGAAGAACTTCTCGGAGATCCATGCTTCCAGCCCCGCTTCGAGCGCCTTGGTGTACCGCTCGAGCGCGGTCACCTGATTCCCCAGCGTCGACGAGTTCGGCCGCGGAAGCGACACCTCGACATTCATCAGAAATTCGACCAGGATCTGCTCAACGAGATACTCCTTCTGCTCGTTTCCGACGTCCCTGTCGCCGACGGGTCTGTTGGTCACAACCGGCACCTCCGCCTTTCGATCTGGCGGCTGGTGCGAATACTGTCTCGTGTCCTGCCGCTCGTCCCTGCCGAACTTTAGTTTCGTGAAATTGTCCCGCAGGATCTGCTTCATATCCGCCATCGTCTCAGCAGTGTTCATGACGTGGATGCGCATGTGAGCCGCAAGCTGCGGATGGAATTCATCCTGCAGCTGCATCACGCGCTTGGACATCAGCGTGTTGCTCGTGACGATCGACGTCGCGAACTCTGGCTGGCTCGCCGTGTCGATGAGCTCCGGCGGCGTGCCCACCTTCATGAGAGCTCGCTTTCTCAGGTTGTCCTCGAGGTCGGTATCGGGCTTGGCGTAGCTGGTGTTCTTTTCTCCGAAGTCGATGTTGACGTCCGGGTAACCACGGTGTCCTTCCACCGCAAAATTGAACCCCGCGCGAGCGATGAAATCCAGCACGTCGTAGGGCGAGCTGATCCCCACCGGCATCTGGCTTGAACGCAGACGCGCTGTCTCGTTCATGATGGTTTCCATCGTCTTCTCGGGATTCGGATCCTCCTCGTCAAGCTTAATCTTTACATCCGTGCGCGCGATGGAATTGCGCACGCCGGCCATGACGTTGGAGAACAGCAACGTGGTGCGCAGCCCGTTCAGAATTCGGATTTCATCGAGCAACGATTCCCCGATCCCGTTTTCATTGAACCGGAATGCGAAATAGGTCATGAACTCCGCGGGAACGAGAAGCAGTTGGCTGTTTTGCTTCGCGAGCGCCCGCGCGAACATCACGCGGTAAACTTCCTCTCGCCGTGCAAGCTTCACACCCGAGCCATAAACTCCATTACGCAGACGCGCGAGCAGATCCTGCTCGATCATGTCGCCATAAACACGCGCGCTGTAGTCGAGCGATTCCCGGTTCGTGAAGTTGAAGCCCTCCATCTGCGACTTCACCTTGTTGATCATCGCGGAGGGAAACGAGCCGCCCGTATTGAGCTGCTGCGACATCTGCTGGTATGAATCGTTGAAGGCCTGCCTGACGATCGGATGCCCTCACGTCGAGCAGCACAAAGAATCCGACCTGATGCTCGGGGCTACCCGGCACGTGCACCGGAATCACCGCTTCCGAGGGGATGTGCATGGTCAGCGGACTGCCGACCGTGCGTCGCGTGAGCTGCTCCTGGGTCTTTACGCTCGCGATCGGCTGATACCCATACTGTCGTTTTCGGTACAGCACGCCTGTCAATTCGCGGTCGTTCATCTCCGCAATCGACATCTCTCGGCCGTAGCCGACAGCTTCCAGTGCCGGCGATCTTAGCGAAGCGAGAATCCGGCGCTCGCGGATCTTCTGCTTGATCTCCGGAATCTTAAGCACCGTCGGGTTGTCAGTTACAGTCAGGAAAACATCCTCAGGCGGCAATGGCTGCGAAAATCCCAGGTCAAACCGAACCTTCCCCACCTGCCGGCTTTCCCAACCGTCAAAACGCCAGTCCGCGAACGACTCCGCCGGGATACTGGTCGTTCTTTGTTCGGTAGGCGAAGACTTCTGCACCGGCCCGAGTATCCCCAGCGGCCTAACCGTGCCGTCGGCATAGATGTGCTCTGAAAGCGCCTCCATCGACAGACGCTGCTCGCCGTTGATCACCGCGTCCACCGAATTCTCAGGGATCACGGCTATCGAATACGAGCCGGTTCTGAAGAGTGCAGACCTCAAGATCTGCGGAATGAGGGCCTTAATTTTATCTACCTGCTCAAAGTGGCGGCGGTAGCGATCGATGAGTGCGCCGCTCACGTCGGGCGGCATCAACCCTTCTGGCGGTGTAAAGGTCAGATCGATCGACATCATGTCCTTCGGCGATCCGATGCTGGCTACAAGCACCTGCTGTGCTAGCTCCATATCGGGCAGCAAGCCCATTACGGTTTCGGCGTCGTTGACGTTACGGGCAGTCTGCTCCGCGGCATCGCGAAACTCGTAGAGATTGGGCTGAGTGATCTCGCGTCGCCCCTCCTGGTTGTATTGCGGCGGGTTGGTCGACGGAACCAGCTTGGCAAGCATCGCGGCGGTTTCCGGGTCGCGGCGCACGAGTTGGAGGACGCGGAATTTCTTTCCGGCCGCGGCCGATTCGATCACACGCCGATAGGCGCTTGAGCTCATGTGGCACCCCCTTTCTGTTTTCAGGAATCCCGGAATCCGAACGCCCGGAGCACGGTCGTGGCATCGAGCAAGTCGAACGAGTTACAGGTCTACATCAACCAGTGCATCCAGCTCGCAAGGACCCTTACGATCAAGTCGCAGGAAAGCGTGGATGGGCTGAATCGCTACGTGCACGATTACTACGGATCGAGTGCGTTTGACGAGACCGAGCCGACCACGTGGAAGTACTACCTGAACATCGCGGGGCAGTATCACGCGACGGATTCCCCCATGCATGTGAAGTCGCTCGACACCATGGAGATCATCGATTTCACCGTGAACAACCTCAAGCTTCACACCGCGACGGCTGCCGCTTATCAGTTTGGAACGTGGGAGTACCAGCAGCTCGTCACGCAATACCCGAAGCAGGTGTTCCTGATTCTCGGAATCATCTATCCCGTCGACATTCAGTCCGCGATCGACGCTGCGGACGGAGACATCCTCGGATGGCCATCGTCGCTGATCGAACCCAACGAGTTCAGCCTGGTGCAAAAGCTCCAGGGCTGGGTCAAGGCATTCAAGGTGCGGTGGTTCAATCCTCAGTATGGGATCAGTGATGAGCTTTACTTCACCGTGCAGAATTCGACCCTGTACTACGGTCTGCTCATGGCAATCATTTCGTATCGCCTCGCAGCCTGCGGCACCGCCGAAGCCCACAGTTGTCACGTAAGGCAGTATCTCGCTTCGCATCTGGGGCTCGATACGTACTGCGACCAGCTCACGCTCGTGCAGTCCATCTGGCTATACCGCAACGTCAATTACATCAAGCGCAATGCGGGCAAGCAGTCCACTTTCCGCACCCTCATCCAGAAACTGCTCACGGACCGCGCCATACCGCTCGCCGCCTATGTGATGAACCTTTCGCGGTCATGGGGACAATTGGTTCTCCCGTCACCGCGTTGTTGACGACGAGAAACGCTGTATCGAGATCGCGACTGGAGAAGTAGGCCCAGTGGTGAAGCAGGATGTCTTCAAGCGTGTACGGGGCTGCGTCCGTCATGTCGATGCAGATCGGGCCGCTTCGATCATCAGTGTTTGGCCACCGCCGTGGCAAGCGCCCCGCGACCCCCTACCCAAGATCTCGAATATCTGGTGTGTCGAAAACCTGAGCGGCCTGATCTACACGCCACCGTCTGAGTAGCACACCCCGCAATACCTTTTCGATCCGTATCCGATCACCCCTCCTCAGGAATGCGAAATGGAACAAAGTCAGCGCACGGCCTGGGGCGCGTATTTGCAGACGTGCCTGCTGCAGAATCTGCCCTTTACGATGATGGCGAACACCACGCTCAACGAGAAGTTTGGTGTACAGGCCGGCGTGCCGCCTTCGCCCGGCATTCTCCCCTCGCAGCGCTACTACTGCATCGGCAATGGCGGAGCGGGCGTGACGGCCGGCGCCGACAGCGTCGCGCTCTCGCAACCCCCTCAACATCAGGCAACGGATGCGGCGCTCTTCAATCACCTGCCTTTCATTATGCGTCCGGTGAGCGCGGACCTGTCCACTTCTCAGATGGCGCAATACGCGCTCCGGCAGGTGATCACCTGGAACAGCGTACCGTATGCCTGCTACTTCCTGCGCCGCATCAATTTCACCGGCGTCGGCGTCGAACTGGACATGGTAACGGTGTCCAAAGGCCTGTCCACGATCACGCCTTATGTGCCGGACGCATCGAACCTCAATCCGAGACCACCCACGCCTGCGAAAGGATCGATCAATAACCTCTCCGGTGATTACATCACGGCAGCCGCCATCGTGAAGCTGTCGTTTAGTGCGCAAGACGTCACCGAGCTGATTAACTGCGCCAACATCATCTACGGAGATCCGAGGTATGCGGTAGTCAACGAGATTGGGCTTGTGAGCGGCGTGGACAAGGTCGTGAACGTGCCAGTTTCAGGCGGCTCGTTCAACATGAGCGAGGTCATCTGCGCGCAGATCTGTTCATTCTTCAACACCTATCAGGCGATGAATTATCAGAACGGCGGTGTGAACAACATTCTTTCAATTGGGTCCACCGAGCCGCTCTTTGTCCTTCAGGACACCCGCAACCATGGGATCCCCACCGGTTAAGGAGGTGCGATGCTTAGCATGCCGGCAGACCCCGCACGAGAGATATCCATCGTCGGCATTGATCCTGGAAGTCTCCATCTCGGCACGGCTGTGCTGCACATCGATCTGGCCTCACGGCAGATCACCCGCACAACGGCGCATACCCTCAACGCACTACACGTCTCACAGCCGCCGGAGGCGCTATGGACCTCACGTCTCTTTGGCGAGCGCCTGGGGAGGATTGCTTCACTCGAGGACGCACTTCTCGCCCTCTTCGAAGACGTCGAGCCTTTCATGATCACCTGCGAAGCGCCCTTCATCAACTTGCGCCGTCCCCAGGCTCACGGCCCACTCATGGAAGTCATCTGCGGCATCCGCCAAGCGGTGATGCGCTACGACGCGTGGAAGCCGCTCTATCTCATTGATCCGGCCAGTGTCAAGAACGCAGTGGGCGCCAAGGGTAATGCTGACAAGGATGGGATGAAGTGGGCGCTTCTGCGCCTCACTAACCTGCACTACGACGGCGACATAACACTCAAATCCCTCGATGAACACAGCATTGATGCCATCGCCGTGGGCTACGCCCACTGGAAAGCCGCTCTGGAGGATGTGACATGTTCGACATGCTGAAAGTAAACACCGCCGTCATTGTCGGTTCCGTGGTGTTTGCGCTTATAGCAAGCCTGATTACGTACGGTGCGTATCAGGCGCACAAGGCCAATGCCCTCAACGAAAGCCCGGCATTCGCCCGGCAACAGGTCGCCGATTCGAAGACAGCAAACCGAAATCTGACCGAGCAGGTGCAGCTCGCCCATACGCTGAACAGGGTCAACGACGAGGTTGTTACCACGGTGGTGCAGGACAAGGCTGAAACGACGGCCACGCACGGTGCGATCGCCTCGTCCCGGAATACCCAGGCTGAGAACATAAAGCAGAAGTATGAGCCTGAGACTGGCCAGACGAAGAGCCGAGAGATGGATGACGCTCAGGGGCAGGCGCAGGAAAGCAACGCGATCCATATCTCCAGGCTATGGCAAAGCTACTGCGCCGCGGTCCCCGCCGACACTCCCGGTTGTGAGAATTTTACTTTTCTCGACGATTCTACGTCCCTTCACCCGTAGACAACCCGTCAGCGCATGCGTTGTCTGGCTCAGAACCGTAGGCGTGAAACGAATGAAGCAAATTAAACAGCCCTCAGACGTCCGAGAAAGAAGCCCGGATTGATGAAGCTCGCGAAGCTGCTTTCGTAACTGGAGTCCTTCACGGCGAAACTTCGTAACACGTCTCAACGACGGACATATTTCCGATGAGGAGCTCGATCACCTAACAGGCTGTTGAAATATGCCTTCTTGAACGCGCGCCCGCTCACTCGGAAGAGGCAACGCGACGCGCAGTCCCAACTAATTTGACGCCGAACTTCGTTGATTCAAGTGCTGCTAATGTCGCATTCTTCTCCGCGCTTGCTCTCATGCCGCCCGAGCGGCCAGCGTTCGCATGCGCGTCAAGTTGTAGGCTGCCTGGGTCAGCAGAAAGAGTTGGTCGACGCGCTTCAGGCCTCGATACATCGCCTGCCGAACTCTCCCGACTGTCTTGCTCCAACCAAACACCTGCTCAATGCATTTGCGTTTGCGCTGACTGATAGAGTAGCCGGGCCACCGTGTCGTTCGAGCGTCGATGGCGCAGCCGCCTGCGCGAGCGACGTTTTGCGCCACGTGCGGCGTGACATTGTTCGCGCGACACGTTGCCACGAAGCCCGCGGTGTCGTAGTTTTTATCAGCGCCTACGGTAATGGACGTGCCAGCGAATCGCGCGGCCTCCGCAAGCATCTTCGCTGCCGTGTCTCGCTCGGCGGTGCCGTTGGCCTGCGTAACCTGTGCGTTCACCACCAGACCATGTCGATTGTCAGTCAGCACGTGACCCATGTAGCAAAGCATCGCCCCCGTGCCGCGACTCTTGCGGAACAGCCGCGCCTGAGCGTCCGTGCTGGATTCAGGTGTGTCGTTGCTACGCTTCTCGCCATGCCAGTTCTCTTGAGAACCGCCACCGCCGTCGCGCGGCGCGTCGTCATCCGACTTCGCTTGGGCACGAAGCTCTTGTGCCCAGCCCAAGCCTGAATAAGCGTGCCATCGACACTGAAATGCTCTCCCGACAGATGACCGCGCACACGTGCAGTCTCCACCGTCTCGTTGAACAGAGTGACAATGACATCATGAACCATCAGTCGGTCGCGGTTCTTACTGAAAGTGGAGTGGTCCCAAACCGCATCGTCCATCGCCAGTCCGACGAACCAGCGAAAAAGCATGTTGTAGGAGATTTGCTCCATCAACATGCGCTCGCTTCGAATCGAGTACAGCACTTGCAACAGCAGTGCACGAATCAGCTTCTCCGGCGCGATGCTCGGGCGACCGCCCCTCGCGTCGCTCTCATACATCCGCGAAAAGACCGTGTCCATGCGTGTGAGCGCTTCGTTCAACCACAGCCGAATCGGTCGCAGCGGGTGATTGGCCGCAACGAAGTCATCCAGTCTGGTCATCGTGAACATCGATTCGGTGTAGCCGTCCGCGCCGCGCATCGTTTCGGTCTCAGTGTCGTTCGATTCCTTGAATCAACGTTTGCCCCTCCTGCCCGGATGACTCGCGCAGAGGGTATTTCAACAGGCTGCTAAACGGCCGCCCCCCGGAACAAAGCGGCCGTTACGAATCAGCTTGCAACGATAAAATGGTCTATCTCGAGATCCCTTTTCCGTTCGCACGCCGTAACGCGATCAGCGTTTGATCAACATCGAAAGCACTGCACTCGCTGCGCAAAGCCCCGCGACAATCGGAAAGATGATCGACGTATGGCCGGTTGTATCGATGATGCGGCCGATGACCGGTTCGCCGACGCCGGCGAACATGTATGACATGGTGTTAAGTACGCCTGTCGCCGTGCCCGCAGCCCGGCGTCCGAAAAGGTCAGGACACAAGGCCCAGAACGAAGACGCAGGCCCAAAGACAAAGAAGCCGCACAGAAACAGGAGTGCGATCGCGAGCATGCTGCCGTGCGGTATGAACATCATGAAGATCGCTGTGGCGCAAGCCAGCACCATGTACGAGACGATCGCCATATAACGGCGTCCCTGGAATAGCACGTCGGAAATCCAGCTATTCGACAGGGAGCCTAGCGCCATGCCCACTGGCAACGCGACCGTGATCCATTTCGGGTCGATCAGCGTCGATGAAGTCTTCCAGTCGATGCCGAGAAAATGAACCGGCACCCAGACCACCAGCGCATACCGTGCGGCATTCTGGAAACCGATCGCGAGACCTGTGATGTAGAGCCTCCAGTTCTTCATTACGAGCGCGTAACGCTGCGCGCTCGTCAGTTCGCCGGAAGCGTCGTCGGGCGGCGCAGCGTCATTCGATTGACCCGTTTCCGGCAGATCGCGAGCCTGGGGCCGCTCGGAAACGAATAGCAACAGCACCAGTGCGCCGAGCAACATCGACAGCGGTGCGAGACGGAAGATCCAGACCCAGCCCAGTTGCATCGTGCCCAGAATGACGACCGGGAAGATATAGGCGAGCACGGAAGAGAACCCGGAAAAGCCCACATAAACGCCATAGACAAAGCCGCGATGCTGGTGGTCCCACCAGTTGGATAGCAAGCGGCTGCCTGGGGCGAACCCCATCGACTGGAAATAACCGTTAAGTCCCCATGCCAGCAGAAAGAACGGGAACGTATGGCCGAAACTGAATAGCCAGTTCGCCGCCAATGAGAGGACGGCCCCGGCGATCATCATCGTCTTGCCGCCCAGTTTGTCACCGAGGTTGCCATTGATGAACTGTCCGCCGGCATAGCACCAGAGCATCGTGGCACTAATCCAGCCGAGCTCGTACTTCGACAGACCATAATCATGTTGAATACCGGCAACCGCGAAGCCTAGCGTCTGGCGGCCGGTGTAATAGAACAGATAGCAGAAGGTCACGCCGATCAGTGCACGCCATCTAAATTGCGTGAAAGTCGTGGACGTGTTGACGGACGTGTATGGCAAGACATTCGGCGTGTCTAAGGGCATGGGTGTCTCCGTGTGGCGCGCGGTCTTTGCCGCGCTAGCCGTTTGTCGCCATCAGGCGAGGTGGTTGAGCGCGAGGTCGATCACGTCAAAATTACGCAGGCGCCGTGTGTTGTCGATGTCAACGAGCTTGCGGTTGAAAATGAGCGGCACCTTTTGTTCGGACAGCCCGCCGTGCGAGCGCAGCGGCACGGTGAGCCCGGACAGGTCGTGATTGGCGGCGGCGCTGCCCAGTGCCGTCAATCGTTCGCCGAGCACCACGAGCTCGCCGATACGGTCAGGCGGCAGTTCGAATCGCTCGCTCGCCTCAGCACGCGTCAACACCGCCTCGACGCCGCCAATCGCCGCGATGAATGCCATCACCTCGCGTTGCCGCGCGTCGTCATCGCCATCGCGCAGGTAGACGGTCGCGTAGGAGCCCAGCGCGCCATGATGGACGACGTACGGATCGGTGATAGGCAGAATGACGCGCGTGCGCTGCGCACCGAATTGCGCGTCGAGACGATCCTGCAGGTACACCACGTTGGGCCGGCCGATCGCATCGGTCTTCGCGTTCATGCCGTGATCGGCGGTGAGCGCGAGTACGGCGCCCTCGTCGTGGAGACGTTGCAGGTAACCGTCCATCATCGCGTAGAAGGCGTTGGCCTCCGGCGTGCCGGGCGCGTGCTTGTGCTGCACGTAATCGGTCGTGGAGAGGTACATGAGGTCCGGGCGTTCTTCGCGCAGGATCGACAGACCGGCCGCGAACACGAATTCCGAGAGTTCGGCGCTGTAGACCGACGGCACAGGCATGCCGACCCGCTCCACCACATGCTCGATGCCGTGCTGCGCACGCGTCACCTGGTCGGCCTTCTCGGCGGAAAAGCAGATGCCCTCCAGCCGATGGCCGAGCAGGCTGCGCAGCTTGTCCTTCGCGGTCACCACGGCCACGCCGCCGCCCGCGCGCGCCATCTCGGCAAGTATGGTCGGCGCGCGCAGGTATTTGACGTCATTCATCAAGACTTCGGCCTGAGTCTCCTTGTCGAAGAAGAAATTCCCGCAGATGCCGTGGACCGATGGCGGCGCACCCGTGACGATCGACAGGTTGTTCGGGTTGGTGAACGACGGCACGACGCAGTCGCCCGCCAGCACTGTGCCGATCGACTGCAGGCTGGCCAGGAACGGCGCCTTGCCCGCGAGGATCGCCTGATTGATGTACTCCTGCTCGCATCCGTCGACGCACACGACGATCGTCGGAGCAGAAGGCCACTGATAAGTCCGGGAATTGACGCTGATTTGGCGGGCCATGGGGCACCTTCTTTGATTGTGTGACTGGAATGACCTCAGCGTATGATGAGCAATCCGCTCACACAATCGACAAAATTTCCCACAGCCCGTTAATTAATCTCACACATGCGATCGAAGATGCCTCCCCTCAACGCCTTGCGCGTGTTCGAGGTCGCCGCGCGCGCGGGCAGCTATTCCGCGGCCGCGCGCGAACTGAGCTTGACGCACGGCGCGGTGAGCCGCCATATCGGCATTCTCGAAGACTGGCTTGGTCTACCGTTGTTCTTGCGCGAGGGGCAGAGCATGGTCGCGTCCGCCCATGCGCGCGCATTCGCCCGTGAAATCAGCGCGGCGTTCGACCATATCGCCGACGCGGCCGAGCGCTACGGCAAGAGTCAGCACCGCAAAGTGATTCGGGTCAGCGCGGCGGCGACAGTCGCGATGCGCTGGCTGATTCCTCGCCTGCCGTTGTTCGCCGCGATTCGCCCGGACGTCGACGTTCGCGTTTCGACGACGCTGACGACCGACTCCGCGCTGCGCGGCAGCTTCGATCTGGCGATTCGTCGCGAAGTACCCCCTGAGGGCCAGTTTCAGACGTGGCCACTCTTCGAGGAGCGCAACACCGTGATCGCGAGCCCGGCGCTGATCGCGCAAGCCGGAATATCTTCTGTCGAGCAGTTGGGCGACGAAACATGGCTTACCACGGAATCGCGCCCGAGGGATTGGGAAAGCTGGACAGAGGCCGTGGGTCATCCAACCCTTCGAGCCAGCCGAACGCTGAGATTCGATCACTACTTTGTAACCTTGCAGGCCGTCGCAGATGGCCTGGGCTTCGGTATTGGGCCATTTCCCACGCTCGAGGCCGATTGCACTTCAGGTCGTCTGCAAAGGCCTTTTCCCGATCTGACGTCAAAGGGAGCGACCTACCATGCGTTGGTCCCGCTCGATGCCGATAAGCCCGTGCATATGAGAGATTTCATCGACTGGCTACGAACAAGGGAAGAGAGCGACCCTTTCGTCAGATGACGGGCTCCGGGTCACATGCGCGTAAACACCCGTTGTGAAGGACTGAGCCGGCACTCCAGGGGCATAAGCAACGAGCGGCCACTGGCGGTAAGTGGCCGGTACCTGAACTTCACAGGTACGTCCATCGCCCAAAGATGCGGTCGCAGCGTGCACTGCCGAACGCGACCCCTTGCGGTCAAAGCCAGTCCCTATCTGCAATGACCGTTTGCCAACTTCCTGCAACACCCTTTCGAATTCAGCCGCGTGAGGAGAACTGGCGGTTCAGCAGAATGGCATTCGGCAGGCTAGGCTGGACTCACCTCTGGATAATCGGTCGCTCGGAGCCGCTGAGACACTAGCGTTCGACGTCTCTGGGATTTCTCAAGACGACGCTGTCCAGCTTGTATCGCGTACTCTTTCCACTTCTCGCTCGTGACCGCCTCCTCGCCGAGACGTCTGATCTCCGTCTCGAGCGCTTTACGCACTGGCGGCTCTTGCGCCTGCTGCCCCGCCAGTTGTCGAGTCTCGATCTGGGACGCCACCAGTGCCGCGGTGGCCGCGCCAGCGCCGTTCCGTCCAGCCGAGCTGCGACGCTGTCCTTGTTGGCACTCTGCTGAATGGACATACCATCGGAAGCGTGACGATGGTCGTGTCCGTGTTGATGACGAGTTGCCGTCCTTTGAAGAATTTGAAGACCGGGCCGGACGCGAGCCAGACGGCCGCCACGGGAATGACCGCAAGCCCGAACCCAAATGACGATCCTGCCCGGCGCGTCACCGTGCTGGAGAAGGCATCGAAAGCGCGCGAGACGGGATGCGCTTTCGCGTAACCGGGGTTGGAGGCAGTCTGAACCGTCCCCGTTGGCGCTGCGTCGGGAAGGGCATTTTCAGCGTTCATGGGACGTGCGGTTCTTACGTTCGAAATCACAGAAACCCGATGGAAATCCAGGGCACCGCCGCCACCAGAATCAGTCCAATTCCGAGTGCAACCATATATGACACGATTGGCCGCATGCCTTCCTCAGGCGCAATCCGGTTGATCGCGCGCGGTGTAATACCCGACGCGGAACAGTGGCGCGAAGAGGCCGATGCCCATGCCGAGAATGGCGATCATCGCGTAATGCACCGGATGCACGCCGAGCCCTTCGGCAATCGGGAACAGCAGCGACCCGAACAGCACGATTGCCGGTAAGGATGCGGTGGTCGAGGTCAGCAGCTTGCTTTGAACCAGACCCGGAGCAATGTAGGCGGTGAAGTAGATGTCGTATTGTTCGAAGAGGCGGCCGGCCGCGATCAGCAGCAGAAGCCTCCACATGTGCCGGGTCATCGGCTGCCGATCCAGGCGTCCGTTGATGGTGCCGGATACGACCTGCGGGTCCACGGAATCCATTCGATGCTCGGCCAGGGCGTCAAACCTGCACTATCAACGCGCGATCTCGTCGAGCGCAAGACCCGTGGTACGCGGCCCGAACAGCGCCACCGCGACCACAACGATAGCCATCGCCGCGAAGATGAACGCGAACACCCCCGGCACGCCGAACTCGCGCAAGAAGAACGCAATGAAGAAGCCGACGAAGATCGACGACAAGCGGCTCCACGAATACACGAAGCCCACCGCGCCTGCGCGCATGCGCGTGGGGAACAGCTCGGCCTGATACGTGTGCACGATGGTGGAGAGCCAATTGACCACCAGCGTCTGCACGATACCCACCGCGATCAACCAGCCCGGCGCCTTCAGCATCGAAAAGATCACGCCTATCACCGCGACCGAGATCGCGCTGCACACCAGTTGCCATTTCCGCTCGAAGCGGTCCGCCACCAGCATGACGATGAACGGTGCAATTGGATAGAGCAGCACGATCAGGAACGTATATTCGAGGCTGCGCGTCACCATGATGCCCTTGGCAATCAGCAGCGTCGGAATCCAGCTCACGAAGCCGTAATAACCGATGGTCTGAAAAAAGTTCACCACCACGAGCATGAGCGTGCGGCTGCGGTATTGCGGACTGAACGCCTCGCGCAACGTGCCTTCCTGCTCTTCCGCTTCGGGCGCTTCGGCCGGTGCGGGCAAGTCCTTGCCGTATTCGCGGCGCACGCGGGTTTCGATCATCTGCATCACGCGCTCGGCTTCATCCAGACGCCCCTTCTGCACCAGCCAGCGCGGCGACTCCGGCAGCCGCAGTTGCAGATACCAGACGAGCAACGCGCCCGCCGATCCCAGCGCGATCACCCAGCGCCAGCCTTCGAAACCGAGCGGCGCAATAGGCACCAGCACCCAGGCGAGGAACGCGATCAGCGGTGCGCAAATCTGCGCCACGCCATACACGAGCCCGAACGCCATGCCGCGCGCATGTCGCGGCGTGAGTTCGGAGACATATGAATCTATCGTCACATACTGCACGCCCACGCCGATGCCGCAGATCACGCGCCACACGTTCAGACCGAGCGCCGTGTCCTGAAACGCGATGAAGATGGTCGCAATGCAATACCACAGCATCGAGGCAGCGAACACGCGGCGCCTCCCGAAGCGGTCCGCCAGGCTGCCGAAGCAGATCGTGCCGATAAAAAGCCCGATGAACAGCGAAGCGAGGAAACCCGCGAGGCCGTTCATCGCGAAGAAGGTAGGCGTGGTCGCCGTGAGGATGCCCGAGCGAAACAGCCCCGGCGCAATGTAACCCGCGAAGTACACGTCGTAGAGTTCGAAGAAGCCGCCGAGCGCCACGAGGGTGAGGAGCTTCCAGAGCGTCGCGGTCATCGGCAAACGGTCAAAACGTGCGGTCACACCGCCTGCCGTGATGACGCGCGCCGGATAATCCGCGCTGTCGAGCGAGCCGGCGACATCGGCGCCAATGGCCCTGTTCGGGGTATTCATCCTCTTCTCCTCCTGTGCAGCCGGCTGGATGTCGAATGCGCACCGTGCCGGTCGTGAATATCGGGGATACTAACTATTCGATGAGGACGGTATGGATCGCCGACACGTTGCGCATCTTGAAGCGCGTGAGCTGGTCCGGGCCGCTGTCTCCTTTCGATTAGCCCAGTCTAGTGACGCATGGCATGGCCCACAATACTTGATCGTTGAATCAACATGCCTGCCTCGCGCCAAAAAGAACGGCCCTTGCGGGGCCGGTCGAATGGTTCCATGTCGTCTCACGCCGTGCGCGGCGATCAGGGCGGCAGGAGCGCGCCGTCCACGGGCTGCAGGTGCTCGTCCCTCGCCTGGAGATAATCGGCGCGCGGCCGAATCAATGCGCCTGATTCGCGTTGCTCGATGATGTGCGCCACCCATCCCGCCAGCCGTCCGATGATGAACAGGGAGAACGCGCTGCGCGGCGGCAGGCCCAGCGCCACGGTCAGCATCGTCAGGCCGATTTCGAGGCTCGGCAGACATCCATGGCCAGCCGCGATATGGAGCGCCGCGAAGAGCGGTTCGACTGCCGCATGATGCCCTTCGAGGCGCCGCGCGAGATCGATCAGATACTTCGCGCGCGGATCGCCATCCGGATACAGCGGATGATTGAAGCCCGGCAAATTGCGATGCGCCGCGTAATGTTCCTCGAAGAGCCGCTGCGCCTGCGCCGTGGTTCGGCACGCGCGCAACAGGTCTTCGGTCGCTTCGTAGGAGCGCGCGGACGTCAGACCCGTTTGCGTGAGGATCGCCGCCGCCACACATTCGCCGATATCCGCCCCCGCCGATGCCGCGATGCGCGCAACGAAGGTCGCCTGCGCGAGTTCGTGATCGGCGCACAGCACGAGCGCGGCATCGAGCGCGGTGCAATGCGCGGTGGATGCGCTTCCGCCCAGCACCTTCAGGAGCGTCGCGGCGAGGCCGTCGGTGCGCTTTCGCACAACGCTCGCCGCCGCGCCGCCCGAAGCGCGCCGCAAGTGCGCAAGACAATGCGCCATGGTTGCAATCATGCGGCTGCATTCGATGAGCTGCGCGTCCTTGGCCTGCAGCGCGCGAAGATGCTCGCCGCCGAAACGCAACGCGATATCGGCGAAGAAGCGCACGAGTTCGCGGCGCGGTTGCAGACCCGCAGTGCGCGACCAGGCGTCCGCGAAGCGCAGCGTGCGGCCGCACGGCTGCCACGACAGGGTCACGTCATAGCCGGGATTCCAGAGCGCTTTCGCCACCTGTTCGAAGCACTGTCCGCGGCGCGCCAGTTCGAGCGCCGCCACGCCGCGATAACGCGGGCCATCGGCGGTGATTTCGGTAAGCGTGCTCGATATGATCGGCTCGCCCCAGCGCATGGCGGCGGCGGCGACGGGTGCATGACCGCTGCGGGCATCGGCGCGTGACTTCATGCGCTCGACATCCTGCCGCGCATACAGCCGGCGGCCCTTGTCGCCCTGCGGCACGCTGCGGATCAGGCCACGGCTGACGTAGGCGTATAAGGTTTGCAACTTGATCTGCAGCAGCGCCAGCGTCTCGGCGCGCGTCAGGTAGTCTCCGGGCGCGTCGGGGGCGGCGCCCCGCCCGGCGTACGCGGCATCTCGCGGTTTGGATTGCACCTCGGTCTCCTGTCGACCCGGAGCACGCGCGCGGGCGGGCGCTCCGGTCCCGTGCAAAACTGCCGGCGTCGACGCGCCAGACGGGGCACAGTGAACCACAAGATAATCAAACGCGTGGATGCTCACAATCGGGTCATGCCAGTAGCCCTGAGATGGAAGAAGCCTCCTTTCTAAACCTGAAGCTCGGCTGCCGGATGGAACGTCTTCGGAATGCCGGCCTTCGGCACCTGCCCGTACATCGGCTCGCCGGGCAGGCCTTCGTGCAGGAGTTCACGCGCGGCGATCAGCCGTTCGAGGTCGACGCCCGTATCGAAACCCATGCTCTCCAGCATGAACACGAGATCCTCCGTCACGATGTTGCCCGACGCGCCCGGGGCGAACGGACAGCCGCCGAGACCCGCGAGCGCCGAATCGAAGGAACGGATGCCCTCTTCGAGACCCGCCAGTGCATTGGCGAGCCCGAGCCCCATGGTGTCGTGCAGATGCAGCTTCGTCAGCTTGTCGCCGATCTCCGCGCGCACGGCCCTGACCATGTTGCGCACCTGGAAGGGATTGCCGTAGCCGACGGTATCGGCGAGCGCGACGGCATCGACGCCCGCTTCGGCCAGCGCTACCGCCGTCTCGATCACCTTGCGCATGGGGATGACGCCATCGATGGCGCAGCCGAAGGCCGTCGCGCAACCGGGCTCGATAGCCATGGGCCGCTCCTGCTCCCGCACCCATTCGACGATGCGCCGCACTTCCTCAACCTGCTCCATGGTTCCCTTGCGCGTATTCGAGCGGCTGTGTCCTTCGCTCACCGAGACCGGCACGCCCACGCCATGCGCGCCCGCTGCATACGCCGCCTGCGCGCCGCGCAGATTGGGCACGAGCGCCATCACGCGCAAGCCGGATTGCTGCAGCGCAGCCCTGACGATGGCGTCGGTATCCGCCATCTGCGGCACGAGTTTCGGCGACACGAAGCTGCCGACCTCGATCTCGCCTATACCCGCCTGCGCAATTGCCGCGATCCAGCGCGTCTTGAGTGCGGTCGGCATGATTTCGTGCGCCATCTGCAAGCCGTCACGCGGCCCGACTTCGCACACCATCACTTTCTCTTTCATGTTCGCTGCTCCTTCGAATGTTCGCTTTTTCCGCGGATGCGATGCCGTCAGCGCAACACGCCCGCCTCGGTCAGGGTTTCGATTTCGTGCGCGTCCAGGCCGAGCAATTCGCCGAATACGTAGTCGTTGTGTTCGCCAAGACGCGGCGGCGGCGTGAAATCGCCGCGAAAGCCAGCGCTGTCACGCCACGGCAGCGCGATGCTGCGCGAGCCGTCGGGAAGCGTCGGAAATAGCCCGGCATCGGCGAAATACGGGTCTTCCATCACCGCGCCGATGTGTCTGGAACGCGCCGCCGGCACGCCACGCGAGTGCAGCGCATCCAGCGCGCGCGCGGGCGGCTGATCGTGCAGCCATGCCGCGATCAGATCTTCCGCTTCGGCTCGATGCGCCGCGCGGCTGAGTGCATCGGCGAAGCGGGAGTCGGCGGCGAGTTCGGGCTTGCGCATGGCGTCGCACAGCCCGCGCCACTGCCGGTCGTCACAGATGGAGACGGCGAGCCAGGCGTCGTCGCCAGCGCAGCGGAAGCATCCGGATGGCGCGGCGTCGGCTTCGTGTGCGCCGGTCGCCGTCGGCGTCTTGCTGCCGAGCGACTCGCGAAACAGCAGTTCGGGCAGAAGCGCGACCGTGCTCTCCAGCATCGACAGGTCGATGTAAGCGCCCTCGCCGCTGATGTGCCGATGCCTGATGGCCGCCAGCACCGCGCAGCTTTCCCACAGCGCGGTGATCGGATCGGTCCATGCGGGCAGGATGCCCATGGCTTCGACGCGCTCGTTCGGCGTGCCGACCACGCTGGCGCGGCCACTATATGCCTGCAATAGCGACCCGTAGGCGAGCGCATCACGCTGCGGCCCTTCGCGGCCCGTGCCCGATGCTGACACGAAGATCAGATCGGGGCGAATGGCGGCGAGCGTCGCATAATCGAGGCCGAACTTCGCCAGCACGCCGTTGGAGAAGTTCTCGACGACCATGTCGCTCTGCGCGATCAGGCGGCGGATCAGCTCTGGGCCTTGCGGCCGGCTCAGGTTGATCGTGCAACTCTTCTTGCCCGCATTCACCACGGCCCACCACGGTTGACGCTGCGTATGCTCGCGCCGCGTCGACGATTCGATCTTGATGATCTCCGCGCCCATGCCGGCCAGCATCTTGGTGGTCATCGGGCCGGCCAGCACCCAACTGAAATCGACGACGCGCAAGCCCGCTAATGCTTTCTGTGTCATCACACCACTCCGTGCAGGCGCAACGCTTCGACTTCGTCGGGCGACAGCCCGAGCCGCTCTTCGAATATCGCGCGATTGGCGCAACCCAGCGCGGGCGAAACCACGTCGCGTGCGCGCGGCAACTCCGCGCCTGAAGTCGTGCGCATGGCGAATGGCAGACCGGGCATCGGCAACGGCGTATCGCCCGCGCCTTGCCAGCGATCGAAGAAGCCGCGCGCGTTCAGTTGAGCGTTGTCCAGCAGATCGCGCGCGCCGCTTACGGGAAAGCATGCAACGCGGGCGCCCTGGGCGCGCTCGAACACGTCGGCGCGGGTGTGCTCGCGCGTCCACTTCGACATTTCGTCTTGCAGGATCATCCAGTTCTCGTTGCGCGCCGTGCGCTCGCCGCATAGCGCCGCATCTCGCGACCATGCGGGGTTACCCAGCAGTTCGACCCACCGTTCCCACTGATGCTGCTCGCGCGGCGAGATCATCACGAAGCCGTCCTTGCACGGCAGAAGCCAGATCAGCCCGCCCGCGACTTCGGTGCCTTGCAGTTCTTCGCGCAGACGGCTGAAGTTGCGTTCGCCACGGCCATAATCGGCGACCGGCTCGATGAGCAAGTGGGCGATCACATCCAGTTCCGCGCATTCGATACTGCGCCCCTCGCCATTCATCTGCGCTTCGAGTAAGCCCCAAAGCGCTGCGTTGGCGGCAGCCACGCCCGTGGCAAGCGCCACTTCGCGATCCGCACAGGCCACGGGCGCCTGCTCATCCGGCGCATGCACGGGACGCGCCTGATGGAACGCATAGCCTGCGTGATGCGTGAGCGTGAAGTCGGTGAAAGCGGACGGCGCGTCGGGCAATGCGTGAGTCGCCCAGGGTGTGACTGCGAGCGTGACGAGAGCCGGCTGGATCTGCCTCAGCGTATCGCCATCCAGTTGCAGTGCCGCGAGACGCGTCGCATCCGAAGTGATCAGGAGATCGGCCGGTTCGACGAGACGCCGCAGCAACGCCGCGCCCTGCACGTGCGACGGATCGAGCGTCACGCTTTGCTTGCCGTGATTCAGATAGGCGAAGAGCGCCGCATCGTTGCCATAAGGCGCATCGGGCGCGAACGGTCCGATGCGGCGCAGTGCATCGCCGGTGCCGGGCGGTTCCAGCTTGAGCACGTGCGCGCCGAGGTCGCACAATATGCGCGCGCAGAACGCGGCGGCCATGGAATGACTCCATTCGATCACGCGCACACCGGCCAGCGGCGCGGCAATCGCACGATTTTCACGCGCTTGCGCCGTGGACATGGCGGCGCTCATGCTGCCTCTTCGAGCACGGCGGGATCGAACGGATAGGGTACCGGCGCCCCATTGCGCAACGGCAGCACGACCGTGGCGCTGCCGGGCGTGCTCTCCCTGCCTTCCTGGTTGCGCAAGCCGATTTCCAGATGCACGAGACCATAGCCGCCGCGCCGTTCGGTTCCGGTCACGCGTCCCCATGCCGTGAGCAGATCGCCCGGCACGTTCATGCCGCGAAACTGGAATTGGAGCTTCCATGCCCAGCCGCTTTCGCCTACCCAGTCGGTCAGCAGTTGCAGCATGATGTGTTGCTTCCACGATCCGTTGACCATCACGTCGGGCAGCTTGTCGTGCTCCGTCGCGAAGCGCCAGTCGTAATGAATGCGATGCCAGTTCTCCATCGATGCCGACCAGCGCACGATGTGCGCCGTAGTCATCGGTCCCTTGACGAGCGATGGAATCTCGGAGCCCACCGCGATATCCTCGAAATACAAGTCGGCCATGATGATTCCCGCCTAGCGCATGATCTGAGTGTTGGTGACTTTCATGAGCTTCTCGCCGCTCTCGTTCACATAGGTCTCTTCTATGATGACGAACACCATCGGTCCGCTCTTGCCAGCGCGCTGCACGATCTCCTTGTAACGTGCCTGACGCAGCACCCTCTCACCCACCCGTGCATAGCGATAAAGCTCGTACTCGTAGCCGCCGTTCAGGTCACGCGGCAACTCCACTTCGACTGGGGGCAAGCCGCTGAAACTGCGGCTCAGGCCATCGTAATCGGGCTTGTTCATGTCATCGAGCGGATCGGGCGATGCCGGCGCTCTGCGAAACGCATGCACCGGAAAACCCGGCGGCGCAACCAGCGCGCCGTAACGGCTCGTCGCGGTCCAGTCTTCGTCCCAATAGCGGCGCGCGTCGTCCATGGTCGCGTGGTGGAAGCGGCGCACTTCGCTCGCTTCGACGGGATGAGTGGACGTGACCCAGTCCGTCTGTGCGCCGATGATGGCCTTCACCTTGCCGGTAATGTATTCGTTGCTCACGGCTCAAATCTCCTGTTGCTGCATCGACGAAACCAGTCTAGGTGAGCCGCCCTGCAGCGCACAATACTTGATCGTTGAATCAACGTCTTCTCAGCGTTGTTGCTATGTACTATCGTGCGTTTCGTGTCGTCTTTCTCGGCACATTCATCAAGGGAGAGAGGGCATGGACACAGTCCACTACGAGGCGAGCGCGCTCGTCGAATATGCAAACGAAGTGCTTTGCAAGGCGGGGCTTGAAAGCGCTCATGCGCACAACGTCGCGCATACGCTCGTCGAAGGCGCCCTGCTCGCACATGACACACATGGACTCGCTTTGCTACCCGGTTATGTGAAGCAACTCGAGCAAGGCGCAATGACCCGGGAGGGTTTGCCGCAAGCCATCTCGGACCGGCCGGCGGCGTTGCTATGGGATGGGCGCCGTCTGCCCGGACCTTCGCTCGTGCATGCCGGTATCGATGCCTTGCCCCACGCGCGCGCGAACTGGGTTCCGCCACGCTTGTGATTCGGCGCAGGTCATCACATTGCTTGCCTTGCTGCGTATCTTCTGCGCGCCACGCAGATGAATCTGGTGTTGATGCTCGCAAGCTCCGATCCGAGCGTGCAGAGCGTGGCGCCCTTCGGCGGCACACGCGCCTTGTTCACGCCGAATCCGATCGCGCTTGGCATCCCGACATCGACGACGCCGATGTTGATCGATATATCGTCATCCGTAACGACCAACGCCATGAGTGCCGGCCTGCATAAGCATGGCCAGTCATTCGATGAACCCTGGATGATCGATGCGCGCGGCAACGCGACGCGCGACCCCGGCGTGCTGTTCACCGATCCACCGGGACGATCCTGCCGCTAGGCGGACTGTCAGCCGGTCACAAGGGGTTCGGCATGGCGTTGATGATCGAAGCGCTCACCGGTGGACTTGCCGGCTTCAGCCGTGCCGATCCGCAGGAAGGATGGGGCGCGACGGTTTTCATGTCGCTGCATGATCCGGCTGCGTTCGGCGGTATTGATGCGTTCCAAAGGCAAATGGACTGGCTGAACGATGCCTGCCGCAGCAATCCGCCGCGCACGACGGATCATCCCGTGCGGGTGCCCGGCGAGCGCGCTATTGCCAGACGCGCCGAGCAGCTGGCCCATGGCGCAGGACCGCGCCGTTCCGGGGCACTGGGAAGGCGACCTCCTGTGCGGCAGCGGTAACAGCCAGATTGCAACGCTTGTAGAGCGACACACACGCTATGTCATGCTGGTCGAGATTGACAGCAAGGAGACAGTGAAACCGTGGCCAACGCGCTCATCAAACACGCCGGCAAGCTTCCGCAAGAGCTCTACAAATCGCTTACCTGGGATCGCGGCACCGAGATGGCGGGGCACAAACGGTTCACCATCGCCACTGACATTGCCGTGTATTTCTGTGACCCCAAGCATCCGTGGCAACGCGGCTCCAATGAGAATACGAACGGGCTGTTGAGACAGTCCTTCCCAAAGGCATCCAGCGCGGAATTCTTGAAAGCACCTGTCGCGAATGCGTTCGGCGCCCCTTCAAAAATGGCGACTTGCGGCATACCGATCTCAGCACGCTGCGCAAGCTCCCGTACCGTATCGACCAACACTGCTCGGTCGGATTCCTTGGCGAGCCAATGACACGCGTCCCAGTTGTCCATTTCGCCATCGGTTTAGAGATGAGCAGTGAAATGAACGATCCCACCGGTTGTGCCCCCTTCTCTAACGGTCCCTCTAGCCGGTTATCTGCTGAATCCCGGCCAGTCGCCACGTCTGATCGCCGTGCGTGCCCTTCACCAAATTCCAGATCTCCTGGAATGGCTCTGCGGTCGGATTGTCATCCTCCCGCATTTGACCGTGAAAGCGCACGCTTACCAGCGTTTCGTCCGCATTGCCTTCCGTGGACAGCACCTCGGCGTCGAGCCGCGTGACTTCCGTTACGCTGCGCTCGCGGCCGCGCGCTTCAAGGTCCTGCTTGAGCCGCATGAACATCTCCGGCGTCGTCAACTCGAACATGTCACCCTGCTCGTTCCGGTCCCATGCGCTCTGAAGACGCATGAACATGTCCTTCGCCGAAACCAGAAGAGCGGCCAGATCAACCTTTGACGAGAGGTCCGCTGCTGTCACCGCTCCCGCAGCTGCAGCCGCCCCTACCGCCGGGCGTCCCCAGCCCCCGGAATCGGCTTCGGGACGCTGTTGCCCGAACCGATTCCGGAATGGCGAGCCCTTCGTCTGCTGGCGGCTCGCAGCCCCCGGGCCATAAGCGAGATCCGGACGACGCCGGTTGGCGATGAAGCGATACAGCAACATTCCGCAGAAAATCACTAACCCGATGAGCAGCGCATTCGACAGCATTTGCGCGAGCTCTCCACCCAGGCCAAACGATGACAGCAACGCCGCAATGCCAAGGCCTGCGGCGAAGCCGGCGAGCGGACCCATCCAGCGGTTGCCCGCCGCTGCGGCAGGCGACTGCGCGGCCTGCTGCGCAGGCTGGGCTTGCTGGCTACGTTGCGCCTGCCCAGACTGCGGCGCCGCTTGCGTCTGACGCCCGATACTTTGGCTACCGCCTACCCGCTTCGCTTCGGCATCGTTCGAGGCCACCGCGCCTAGAGCAAGCAAGCCTGCCAGACCAAATGCCGCGGTTCCGCGCGCTATCGCACCGGCCGCATGCCGAACCTGATTGATGAATTGCTTGAACATAAGAAGCCTCTTCTGTTGATTCGCGGTACTTCCGTCATCACGCGTTTGGTATAGCCCATGCGATAAAAATACGGATAGCAAAACTACTGACTCATCGAACTTGCCGCCGATTGCGTCTTCAATTCAATGTGGCCGCGCTGAGAGGCGTTGCCGTGAATGTAACGCAACAGTTGTTGGATCGTGTCTCCTGATCAGCAATCAGGTTCTTGACGAGGTCGCCGATCGACACCTTTCCGATGACCTCTCCAGCCACGATCACGGGCAGATAACGTAGCCGGTGCTCGGTCATCAGCGCCATGCATTCGTCGGTCGTCTGCTGCGGGGTGATGTAGCGGAACGTGTCGACATGATTTCGAATACCTGCGTATGCCGTGACGAACGGTCCATCAGGACAATTTTCCCGGCATCATCGCGCTCGGTGACGATCCCGGCCGGGCGCCCTTTATGCGCGACGCTTAGCGCTCCGACGTGCCCGGCAAGCCATGACGCACTCGCGTCGTAGACTGATGCGAATGCCTCGGTAGCCCACGCTGTCTGCGCAACTCTAAAACGAAGGAGTTGCGCAATGGATGCCATATCCCACCTCTCCGCTGTTTGTTAGCGCCCGCTGGCGTCCGGACGTGATGTCTGAACTTAACCGAATTGGACAGAATATAAAATTCGTATTTTCGTTGCTAATCGTCCGGAAAAACCGTAGCTTTGTTCATCTCGGAGGCTCGCGTGAACTTTAAGCATTTGCATTACTTCTGGGTGGCAGCGCATGCAGGGGGAATCGCCCGCGCTGGCGAGCAATTGCACATCTCGCCGCAGACTCTCAGTGGACAGGTCAAACTGCTCGAGGAAGCGCTGGGCAAGAAGCTGTTTCGGAAAAATGGGCGCACGCTTGAACTGACCGATGTGGGCCGCCTGACGCTTGGCTACGCAGACGAAATCTTCTCGTTGGGCTCAGAACTCGAGAGTGCCGTGCGCCGCGAGAGCGAATCCGGCGCACAAACGCGGTTTCGTGTGGGGATTGCGGATTCCGTGCCGAAGGCAATCGCTTACCGGCTCTTGGAACCGGCGCTGGGCGCCTCGGTGTCGCTGCGTATGATCTGCCAAGAAGGCAAGCTGCACGCACTGCTCGCGCAACTGGCGGTACACCGGCTCGATCTGATCATCGCCGATGCTCCGATTCCTGCCGACGTGAACGTCAAGGCGTTTAATCACCAGCTCGGTCATTCGTCACTAGGCTGTTTTGGCGCGTACGCGCTGATGCAAGGCAACAAGCAAAGCTTCCCGAAACTGCTTGGCCAAGTGCCTGTATTGTTGCCTGGTACGGACTCCGCTGTCCGTCGCAAGCTGGACCACTGGTTAGCGCTACATGCCATCGCGCCGCATATAATCGGCGAATTCGACGATGGAGCGATGACCATGGCGTTCGGTCGCGAAGGGCGTGGCGTGCTGTTCGCGCCAACCGTGCTGGAGAGCCAGTTACAGGCAGAGCACAAACTGACGATGGTCGGACGGATCAGCACCATTGTCGAAGAATTCTTCGCGATTTCGATCGAGCGTCGCATCAGTCATCCGGCGGTCGCGATCATCATGGACGCCGCGCGCAGCGAGTTGTTCAACGCATAGACGGGTGTATTGCGTCATTACCCGCGTCCGCGTTGTCCTGCCTGGGACTCGTAATTCGCGGGAAATTCCCCGGCATTGCGGATATGCTGCCGCGAGGTCACGACGCATTTATCGGCGAGTACGCGCTGGCCTGCGTGTTTCCGAGCGACTGCGAGCAACTACTTGATCACTTGATGGCAGTTGATGAGCGCAACACGGCGCTCCCCTCAGAGCGACCGGAGTAGATCGTTGCCGCCGTTTGCTCGCCGGCCTATTCGCTGGATCTGACTACACAAACCGACAATGACCGCGGCTCGCGCTTCGGACCGGACAGATCTTGCGAGCCGTGGTCCCTGGTTTAACTGCATTTTGCGAGTGTCCGTTATCTGAATTGCCCGGGTCGCTTCGGCCGCTGCCTGGCGTGACGAGTCTGTCATTCGAATGCGCGCATGCCAAAGGCATGAACCGACCCAACCCGGCCGGCCGAAAGGTTTGCTTTGGTATGACCGCTTCCAATGGCGGCCGCACTGGCTTTACCGTTCTGAAGCTACGATCCTGAACGCGTAGGCTGCACCAAAGGCGCGTTCTCCAGGACCGCCGATGCCACGTCCTTTGCGAGCATGAACGCCGACGTCTCGCCCGAAGCGTGCGAAAGGGCCAACGCCCCCTGAAGAAGCAGGTTGAGTTGCTTGGCGAGACACTGAGGTTTGGCGAAGCCCGCCCGCTTGCACAGTTCGAGGAACTTCACTTCACCGCGTGAACTTGCCGCTATGCCAAGTTCTACAATGCCCTCGTGCTTCCCGGCATATTCCTGTGCCGCCTTCGTCCCCAGGCAACCTCGCGTTAGCACTCGACCGGTAACCTTTCGTACGTCGAAGAACTCAATGATCTGCTCGCGCGGGTCGCTGATGTGCGCGACCGGATCGAAAAGTTCGTGAACGACGCCTTCACTATAGAGCCGCAACACGGCCTCAATCAAATCCTCTTTCGACGGGAAAGAGCGCCTCTCGCAGCCGAATATCGAGGATCGAGCAGGCAGTGACCGATTGCCCGGCAAGACGAGCGGCAGCATGAAAGCCGTTGGCCCGCGCTTCGGCGGCAACAAGTACGGCGACGACGATCGCGAAGAGTCCCGGACGAAAAGCGGCAACGAGTGGAAAGGCGAAAGCGGCCGAGCGAACAAGCGCTCCGCCTGGACGGTAGCGACGACGCCGTATGAAGGCGCGCACTTCGCAACGTTCCCTGAAGCACTCGTCGAGCCTGCACCCTCGCAGGATCCCGCGCCAGCGATGTCGTGTTCGATCCGTCCTTCGGCAGCGGCACGACGGACGAGGTTGCACAGCGCCTCGGCCGCCGCTTCATCGGATGGGAACTGAATCCGCAATACGAGCAGCTTCAGCGCGATCGCTTGCGGCAGCCTGGTCTGATGCTCGAGCACGCATGACACGCACCATCATTACCTTCCGCGCGCTCCTTCGACAAACTGAGACGTTCGACGCCACGCACTGGCTGCGGCTATTCAACGAGACAGACGCCTGACTTGGCTTTCAATGGAAGGCACGTCGGTCAAATCGTCACCGCTCATGCCTAGCGCCCAACGCAGATCACGAACGAACTCGACGCAGGTGGTTTCCCACTCGGGCGTGTCAACCGCAAAGTCCCGGGGATTCCTTTTCCCACGGGCCCGACGGATAGCTTCGATGCTCGCCGCCAGAGAACGCGCTTCCGCGCCGAGCGGATCGTCGTTACCCAGTCGTTGAAATGGTTCGTTATTCATTCCCGGGTTTTCGGCAAAGACCTCACAAACTTTACGGGTAGCTTGAAACGAGCTTTTACTCCCAGATAACAGGTGCCCGAATGACTGGAACGAGGGCACCCGGATTCATGCGCGCGAAAATCCGTACGACGCGTAGGAGCACAGCGCCCATCGCATCCTCGTTCGTGTTGCCCGCGGCGAGCGCTAATTCTGCCAAGGCCGCGTAGGTAATGGTCCCGGACTGCACTCGACCACCAACGCGGACGGCAATCCGCACCCAGTCGCCGTTTGTTCGCTCGTTGACTAACCAAGCCTCCGTTATGAAATTAGGTTCCATCGCGCCCGCTCTTCGTAACGACATTTCGAAAGAGCAAGCGCCGTGTGCGTCAACCGCAAGAGAGGGCCGACTACTCCCACCATCGACGCCGCCATTGCCGATTACGATCTCCGTAACCCTGCGGCGCTTAACGAGACGACTCGGTCGCGTACAGAAGGACTATCCATGACCATTCAAACTCACAATCGCTCATCCGCACCGCGGTCCGTGTCGAACGGCATGCGATGCCGGCTTCGCCACCCGACAGCTGACCTTGCCCTAGCTCGAGAAAGCGCAGGCGTCCGCTAAAGCGTCTCCTCATATTGGCAGTTAACGAGCAGTTCCGCCACGCTCGTCGTATTCGGCAACTCGATGGTATTCACCACCAGAAGCGCCAGGTCTTGCGGCTGCGTCATCGCCATCGGTTCGATATCGGCGATGCCGGCGGCCATGTCAGTATTCACGAAGCCCGGGCACACCGCGGTCGCGCGCACGCCATCATCCCAGCCCGCGCGGCGCACGGCATGAGTGAGCGCCACCATCGCGTGCTTCGACATTTGATAACCGACGTTCAGGTTCTTCACGCGTTTGCCGGAGAGCGACGCAAGCTGCACGAAGCGTCCGGCTCCCGCGCGGCGCAAATGCGGCAGCGCCGCCTGCACAAGCCGGAAAGGCGCGTTCACATTGATCTCGAAGGTCTCATTTAGGTGCGCATCAGTGCCGGTATCAAAGTCGATCATGCGGCAGATGCCCGCGTTGCTCACCAGCACGTTGATGCGGCCGAAGCGCGCAATCGTCGCATCCACCCAGGCGCGGGCGGCTTCGGGATCGCGCGCCTCGTAGGGATGCAGGAACGCGTCCGGCACGCCATCGTAGGCTTGCGTATCTCGCAGGCCGAGCGACAGCCTGTAACCGCGCCTCGCCAGTTCCAGAGCAATCTCACGTCCGATGCCGCGGCTCGCGCCCGACACCATCGCCACCTTGTCCATATGTAACTCCATGCTGTCGGTTCTCGCGTATCAAAAGCCCGCGTCGATGGTGATCTTCGATCCGTCGCTGAAGCGCTCGAGACGGAATGCGTGCGGATCGACGAGCGGCGCGTCGCCGTTGACGAGGTCCGCCATCAGCCTGCCCGCGCCCGGCCCGATACCGAAGCCGTGTCCCGAGAATCCGGTGCCGATGAACATGCCCGGCACGCGCGCCACTCCGGAGATGACGGGAATCGCGTCCGGCGTCACGTCGATATAACCAGCCCACCGCTGCGCAATGCGCGCACCCGACAACTGCGGAAACGCTTCGGTAAAGGCCTTTAGACCCTTGTCAACGTAAGGCACCACCGGGTCCGGATCGAGCGTGCGAACGTGCTCGAAAACCGTGGATTCGTTGAGCGCCCAGCGGCGCGGCCGCTTCAGTTCGTCGAAGAAACGCTTGCCGATCTGAATCTGCAGCGCGCCCATCTGGCTCTTCAATGCTTCGATGTATTTGAAGAAGAGGCGGAACGAATCCGGCGTCAGATCGGCGTGCGTGCGTAAGCCATACGCGACCGTGTAGCCGCCATCCGCACGCTTGCGAAACGCGAATTCCTCGTTATTGGCGCTGCACGTGGGACCGCCTTCGAGCGGTTCGGTGCGCAGCACGGATGCACGCGTGAGCAACTGCGGCAGGTCCACGCCGAGATTGCCGCAGAAATAGCGCGTCCATGCGCCGCCCGCCACGACGACCGCATTGCAGCGGATCGTCCCGTGCTCGGTGACGACCGCGCTCGCGCGGCCGCCGCTCGTCTCAATGCCTCGCACCGCGCACGGCGTGAGAATGCTGACGCCTTTGCGTCGCAGCGCGTTGGCGATGGCGGGCGCGGCCTTTTGCGGTTCGGCGCGCGCATCGCCCGGCGTGAAGATGCCGCCCTTGTACGTCTGCGTCGCGCCGGGCAGCAGGCGTGCGACGTCATGCGTGTCCACTTCGCGCGTGTCGAAGGCATCGTCGCCGGCTATCTCGCGACCGCGCTTCAACCAGTCACGGTGACGTTCGAGCACGGCATCATCGTTCGATACGTACAGGATGCCGCACGGGTTGAAGCCCGTGTCGATGCCAAGCGTTCTGTCGAGCGTGCGCCAGATCTTGAGGCTTTCGATGCTGAGCAGAAGTTCGCGGGGATCGCGCCTCGTCACACGCACCCAGCCCCAGTTGCGGCTCGACTGCTCGCCCGCGATGTGCCCCTTCTCGCAAAGCGCGACGGACAGCCCTTTTTCGTGGAGCGAAAGCGCCGTTGATACGCCGATGATGCCGCCGCCGATCACAACGACATCGGCGCGTTCGGGCAGCGTGATATCGTCGGCGACGGTGTCGACTTTAGGACCCATGGTTTCTTGTGTCGAAGTGAGAGTTACGGACGACGCTCGGCCACGGCCGCCGTCTGCGATTGCAGCGCTTCCTCGGCGCGCACGTTGCGCGCGGCGCGCGATGCCTTTTGCTGGCGCGTTGCGGGATTGATGAAGCGATTGGTCCAGCGGTCCAGATGATTGATTGCGTGCGTGAGCGGCACGGTGATGAGTAGATACACGGCGCCTGCCGCGACGAGCGGCGACAGGTTGGCCGTATTGACCGCCGCGTTTTGCCCGATAGTGAACAGATCGCGCTGCGAAGTGAGCAGCCCGAGGAAGTACACGAGGCTCGAGTCCTTGACGATCGAGATGAACTGATTGGCAAGCGCGGGCAGAATGCGCCGCACGCCCTGCGGCACGATCACATGACGCATGCCGCTCCAGTACGTCATGCCGAGCGCCTGGCACGCCGACATCTGTCCGCGTCCGACGCTCTGAATGCCGGAGCGGAAAATCTCCGCGATATACGCCGAGGACACCAGCGCCAGCGCAACGATCGCAAGCGGATACGGATTCGGCCCGAACAGCGAGAGTCCGACGGGCGCCAGCCCTTGCCCGACCACGAGGATGACCAGCGCGGCGGGCAGCCCGCGAAAGACATCCACGAAGACGCGCACGGGCCACGTCAGCCAGCGCGTATGTGATACGGCGCAGAGCGCTAGCGCCATGCCTGCCACGATGCCGAGCGCAGTCGAGATTACCGACAGGATCAGCGTGTTGACGAGACCCGTGCCGATCAGCGTCGGCAGCGACTCGACGAGCAGCGGCCAATCCAGGAAGTTCTGCAGAAATGCATTCATGAGGACTCTCTCCATGCGCTTAACGCTTCGCGAGAAGCAACGATGGCGGACGGTTATTTCATGGCATACGGCGGCATCGGGTCAGGCTTCGGATAGCCGGGATTGAACTGCTGATATAGCTTGAGCCATGTGCCGTCCGCCACCAGTTCGCCGATGGCCTTGTTGACCGCCGCTTCGAGCTTCACGTTGCCCTTGCGGATAGGGAAACCGGCGGGAAGATTCGAAGCCGAGATATCGAGCTTGTCGGCCAGCTTCAGGTCCGGATACTTCCCTTGCAAGCCTTCAAGCAAGGTTTTGTCGATGAAGTAGCCGTCGATATACTTGTTGCGCAGCGCAAGAAAGCCCGCGTTGATATTCGGAAAGCGGACGATCTGCGCGCCCGGCAGATAGCTCTGCGAATAAGTGTCTTCGATCGTCCCCTGCACCACCCCGATGCGCTTGTCCTTCACCGATGACACGTCCGCGCCGATCGTGCTGTCCGGCAGCGTGCCGACGCTCAGAAGACCCGTCAGATAGCCTTCCGAGAAATCGACCATCTTGAGGCGCTCCTTGGTGATCGAGATCGAGCCCGCAGCTAGATCGACCTGCTGATTCGCCACGCTCGGTAAGAGACCCGCGAAGTCCTGCGCGCGGAAATCGGCCGTGAGCCCCAGCTTCGCGGCGATGGCGCGCACCAGTTCCACGTCGAAGCCCGTCATCTTGCCGTTGTCGATGTACGAGTACGGCTTGTTGTTCGCATCGACACCCGCGACGATCTTGCCCGGCGTCAATGTGCCGACATCATCGGCGGCGTGGGCGGCAGTCGTCGCGCCGACCAGGAACGATGCGGCCAGGGCGAAGTGGCGTGCGAGGCGAAGTAATCGCATGGTGAGGCTCCCTTGGATTGGACAGCGGTTGGTTCAATGCAGGATGCGCGAGAGGAAGTCTCGCGCGCGTTCGGAGCGCGGGCGCTCGAAGAAGGCTTCGCGCGTATCGTCTTCCACGATGACGCCGCGGTCCATGAACAACACGCGGTCGGCCACGCGTTTCGCGAAGCCCATCTCGTGCGTGACGCACAGCATGGTCATGCCGTCCTGCGCGAGCGTGCTCATCACATCGAGCACTTCGTTCACCATCTCGGGATCGAGCGCGGAAGTGGGCTCGTCGAACAGCATGGCGACGGGGTCCATCGAAAGCGCTCGCGCGATCGCCACGCGCTGCTGCTGGCCGCCCGACAATTGCGCCGGATATTTGTCCTCGTGACCGGTCAGGCCCACGCGGCGCAACAGCGAGCGTGCGCGCTCAGCGGCTTCGTCGCGGGCGCGGCCGAGCACGTTCATCTGCGCGAGCATCAGGTTGCGCTGCACCGAAAGATGAGGAAAGAGTTCGAAATGCTGAAACACCATGCCGACGCGCGCCCGTAGCCGCGATAAATTCGCGCGCTCCGCCGTCACGTCGATTCCGTCCACGACGATCTGGCCGCTCTGCACCGTTTCCAGCCCGTTCACGGACTTGATGAGCGTGGACTTGCCGGAGCCGGACGGTCCGCAAATCACGACCACTTCACCGCGCGCAACGTTCGCCGTGCAGTCGTTCAATACGCGATTGCCGCCATACCATTTCGAAACCTTGCTCAACTCGATCATTGGGAATCCTTTAGATACCTCGGCATCCTTATTGATTCGGTTTGTCTTCGCTTCAAGAAAGCGCTGCTCGCACGCGGCCGTGCCACATATCGCCGATCCGGTACAGCGCACTGCCGACGGGCACCGCGAACGTGCTGGCCATTCCCGCACCTGCGAGAGGAAAACCGCCCTCGCCGAACGCACCGACATCCTGCTCGACGCCGACCATATATTTGCCGATGCGATGCCCGAGATAGCTCATCAGCGCGACGCCATTGCCGTTGCAGCCGAGCGCATAGTGCACGCCGTCGTGCTGGCCGATGTGCGCGAGCCTGTCCCCGGTCATCGCGACGAAGCCCTTCCACGCATGCGTGACGCGTACATCACGCAGCGCTGGCCACAATTGCACGAGCTTCGCGTACAGCCGACGCGCGGCCTCGCGTTCGTCGATCTCGCGGATGGCGGGCCGCGCCCCGAAGATCATGCGCGTGCCGTCCGGCGACGGGCGCGTGTAGAAGAGATTGCGCTTCGAATCGCTGATCATGCGGCGGCCCGGATTGAGCACGTTCATGAGACCTTCGGGCAGCGGCTCGGTGGCGATCTGATAACTCGCGACCGGCAACACGCGGCGCGAAAAGAACGGCAGCAGCGGACCGGTATAGCCGTTGGTGGCTACCAGGACCTGCCGCGCATCGAACGCGCCGCGCGCGGTGTGCACGCGAAAGCGTGCATTTCCCGTGCGTTCGATCCGCTGCACCGCTGCGTGCGAGTGCAGCGTCGCGCCGCGCCGGCGTGCGAGACCGCGCAGCGCTCGATGATATTTGGCGGTATGCAGCCCGCCGTATTCGTCGACGAGAATACCGCCGTAGTAATAGTCGGAACCGATGACGCCGCGCTGCGCATCGCGCTCGATCACATGCACCGTGACGCGGGTCTTGTCGCGCAACAACTGGCCTTGGCGACGCAGGACGTGGAAATGCGCGGGCGTATAGGCGCCGAAGAAGCGGCCGGTGATACTTAGGTCTGCGTCGAGCGATTCGTCGGCGATGATGCCTTTGAGATAGTCGAAGCTGGCCATCGACTCCTGCATCAGACGCGTGAGACGTTCGGCGGACGCGCCGCGAATGGCGTTGGTCAGCGCGAGCTTCTGCCCGCTAGAAACCATGCCCCCGCTGCGCGTGCTGCCGCCCGCGCCGATCTCGGCGGCATCCAGCACCGCGACGCGCGCGCCATGCTTCGCGGCCTCCGCCGCCGCCGATAGCCCGCAATATCCGCTGCCGACAATCGCCAGGTCCACGTTCGCCGGCAATGGCTCGGGCGCGGCCTCGGGCGGTGCCGCATCCCACCAGTACGGGGTGCAGCGAAAGGTTTCGTGAAACAGCAACGCATCGGGACGCATGGACTCAACCCTGTTCGCTTGATTCGAGCCCAGTGTCGTCCTCGCAAATCATCCGGTCAAATAGCGCCAAAAACGGCTTCCATTCATTTCTGATATGGCAAGCTGACGGCTTCGGCCGGTGTCTCCACGGCCCACGCCCGGGGAAAGCGATGAATCTCAGGCAGGTCGAGGCGTTTCGGCTGGTCATGCTACGCGGTTCGATGACGGCCGCCGCCGAAGAACTCGGCACATCGCAACCGAGCATCAGCCGGTTGATCGCGGAACTGGAAGCCACCACGGGATTGACGCTGTTCGTGCGCAATGGCGGACGCATTCACGCCACCGATGCAGGCAGCGCGTTCTATCGCGAGGTGGATCGCAGCTTCGTCGGTCTCGAGAAGCTACAGCATTCGGCGCGCGAGATTCTCGAGCTCGGCAGTGGACGGCTACGCGTCGTGGCGGCGCCGGTGCTCGCACTGTCATTTCTGCCGGCCGTGATCGCGCGCTTCGCGGACGCCCATCCGCGCGTCGCGGTATCGCTCGAAATGCGCAGCGAGAGCACTATCCAGCGTTGGGTGTCGTCGGGACACTGCGACGTGGGCTTCGCGACCACCACACCAGATGCGTTCGGCGTGACGAGCGTGGAACTCTATGAGCTGGCCGGGCTATGCGCGTTGCCCGCGCGCCATGCGCTTGCTGCGCGCACTCAGATTCGCGCGGCCGACTTGCGTGGCGAGCGGCTCATCCTGCCCTCCTATGCTGACGATACGCGCGCCGCGCTCGACCGCGCGCTGCGTCCGGCGGGGGTGGACCAGGTGCCTGCCATCGAGACGCCGTATGGCGCGACCATCTGCGCGCTCGTGACGCGCGGCGCGGGCGTGGGCATCGTCAATCCGCTCGCGACGGTGGGTACCGATCCGGCGCGCATCGTGTTCCGGCCGTTCGCGCCGGAGATATGGTTTCGCGGCTTCACCCTTTATCCGCAGACGCCGCGAGGCAGTCCGGTGGTCGGCGAATTTCTCGAACGCGTCCATGAAGAGATGGCCGCGTTTAAGCCGGGCGCGCATACGGTGAGATAAGTCAGTCGTTTTCGCCGGTTGCGTAGGCCACACATGAGGAGCACTCTTCAAAGCTGGGTCGTATTACAAAAACACGGCGACACCTATCTCCGCACCCTTCTCGTTCGGGGAGCGCGAGCGGTGATGCGCTTCGTCGGGCGGCGAGATGACCGGCACAATCTTGCTCATGGGCGGGAGTCCATGTATGCATATAAAGCTTTTGCAAATGGTTAATTCAGCCCGCAGAGAAATGAAGCGATAGACCAAAGGGCGTTCTAATGGAATACCGCACACGGGCCGAACGAATGTCTCGCGCCGGATGGATCGACGCGCGCATCTTCGTGGCCATGTCGGAGACATGAAGCAGATAAACGGCAGAAGGCGCAAAACTCCGCGGTTGACGACGTATCAGGTCGGCTTCGAGCGACCTTCAGTTGTCTAGCTGCCGTTATTTGCAAATTGCGCCTGCCATCAGGACGGTCGTTCCGGCGATCAGCACGTCCGGTTCGGCTTCGTGCGCGCATCGGGCGCCACGCAGCGGCTGCCGCGCCCTGTGGAGCTGAATCGGCCGCTTGATCCGACGCATGATCCGGGGGCTGCCAGCACGCTCACCCTCGATGAGACGGTATCCGCCATTGCACGTTCAGCAGATGGTCGCGCATGCGCGCAGCGGCGGTCGCGCCGTCGCGCTCGATCATCGCTTTCACGACAGCCTGATGCTGCTCCGCGAAATGCCGACGCGTTTCCTGATCAGCGGTTTTTTCGCGCGCGGTCGGCTTCATGCGCATGCCGTTCACGACCTCCATCAGCGCGATGATCGCCGGATTGCGCGTGGCCTGTGCAATGAGCAAATGAAAGCGATGATCCCACTGCTGCCACTCGTCGTCGTCCTTGGCCATGGCGTTGCGCCGTGCGCATTTCTCCAGCTCCGCGAGATCGTCCGGGCTCGCCTTGCTCGTCGCCAGCTCCACGAACGCCGGTTCGAGCACGAGCCGCATCTCCGCGATGTCGGCCGGGCTCGACCCCGCGCGCAGACTGCTGAACGACGCCGAAAACTTCAGCGGACGCGCGCCTAAATACGTGCCGCGCCCGACACCGCGCCAGACTCGCCCCGCCGCTTCCAGCGATGCCAGCGCCCCGCGCAGATCGCGCCGGCTCACGCCGAGCGCCTCGGCGAGGCTGCGCTCCGACGGCAACGCATCGCCATCCTTCAGATTGTGTTGCGCGACATAGTCGAGCAGGCTCTCAAGCGTGGGATTTTCCATGATCTGCTACATTGAACCAATAAACATTGGTTCAATGTAGCAGATTGCCGGCGGCACCGCGATGGATTGCTTTACTTTTTCTGTTCGCATACCCTACGCGAACAGCTTTCGATTTCACACGAAGTCGTAGGCATCGATGCAGTCTGGACCAATAACCAATGGTTCGAGATAGGGACAACAGTAATGAGTTTCACGACACGACCCGAACTGATCGGCACTTTCGGCATGGTGGCGTCGACGCACTGGCTAGCCAGCGCGTCCGCGATGGCGGTCCTCGAAAAAGGCGGCAACGCGTTCGACGCGGCCGCGGCCGCCGGCTTCGTGCTGCAGATCGTCGAGCCACATCTGAACGGGCCCGGTGGCGAGTTGCCCGCCGTGTTCTACAGCGCGAAGGACGACCGCGTGCGCGTGCTGTGCGGCCAGGGCGTGACGCCCGCTGCCATGACCATCGATCGCATGAAGGACCTGGGCCTCACCGTGATGCCAGGCACCGGTTTGTTGCCCGCCGTCGTGCCGGGCGCATTCGGCGGCTGGATGACTTTGCTGCGCGACTACGGGCAGTTGCCGCTGGAAGACGTGCTGAGCTATGCCATCGGCTATGCGGAGCACGGCTATCCCGTGCTGCCGCGCATGGCGTCGTCGATTCTCGCGATTCAGGATTTCTTCAAGCGCGAATGGCGCACGTCCGCCGAGCAATGGCTGCGCGACGGCGAAGCGCCGCGTCCCAATCATCTTTTCGCAAATCCGGCCATTGCGGAAACCTACAAGCGCATTCTGCGCGAGGCGAAAACGCGCGGCGACCGCGCGGAGCAGTGCGAACGCGCGCGCCTTGCCTTCTACCGCGGTTTCGTCGCGGACGCGATCGATCAGTACTTTCGCTCGACGGACGTGCTGGATACATCGGGTCAGCGCAATCGCGGCCTGCTGGATGCATCGGATCTCGCGAGTTGGGAAGCGACGTACGAAGACGCCGTCTCGTACGAATACGAAGGCTTCATGGTCCACAAGACGGGACCTTGGGGCCAGGGTCCGATGTTTCTGCAGCAGCTCGCCTTGCTGAAGGGCTTCGATCTCGCGAGCATGGACCCGCTGGGGCCCGACTTCGTCCACACGGTCATTGAATGCGCGAAGCTCGCGTTCGCCGACCGGGACGTCTTCTACGGCGACCCGAATTTCTCCGACGTGCCGATGGACACGCTTCTGAGCGACGCCTACAACGACGCGCGCCGCCAGCAGATCGACCCGCGTCGCGCATCATTCGAGTTCCGTCCGGGCAATCTGCTCGACAGCGCGGCGCGCGCCGAAAAAATCCTGGCCAACGCGGGCCGCCAGCAACCCGGCGGTTTCGGTCAGGGCGAACCCACTTTCGCGCCACTGCCCGAGTTGCGGGGCGACACGGTACATCTCGATGTCGTCGACCGCTGGGGCAACATGGTATCGGCAACGCCGTCGGGCGGCTGGTTGCAGGCATCGCCTGCGGTGCCCGGACTGGGCTTCAATGTGACGACGCGCGGCCAGATGTTCTGGATGGAAGAAGGACTGCCCTCGTCGCTCGGGCCGGGACGCCGTCCGCGCACGACGCTCTCGCCGACGCTCGTCACGCGCGACGGCAAGCCGTATGCCGCGCTCGGCACACCGGGCGGCGACCAGCAGGATCAATGGTCGCTGCAACTGCTGTTACGGCACGTGCACTTCGGCCTGAACCTGCAAGCCGCCGTGGATTCGCCCTCATTCCAGACCGCACACTTCCCCGGCTCGTTCTATCCGCGCGACATTCAGCTCGGCAAGATGTCGGCGGAAGGCACCTTTGCGCAAGCCACGCTCGATGAACTGCGCGCGCGCGGCCACGAACTCACGGTCGCCGAACCCTGGTCGCTCGGGCGCGTGTGCGCCGTGGGGATCCGTCATGGCCTGATGCGCGGAGCCGCCACGCCGCGGCAGATGCAGGCTTACGCCATCGGGCGCTGACGCAGCATCCATCGGAGAACATCGATCATGTCCGCTGTCGCCGCCCGCCTCGAACGGCTGCCGCTATCCGGCTTTCATCGCAAGCTGCTGATCATCGGGGGACTCGGCTATATGTTCGACGGCCTCGATTCGTCGTCGCTCGCCTTCCTGCTTCCGGTCGTCAGCAAGCTGTGGAGCCTGACGAGCGCGCAGACCGGGCTCGTCGCGAGCAGCACGTATATCGGCTATTTCTTCGGCGCGTTCCTGTCGGGCGTGCTCGCGGACATCATCGGCCGGCGCCGCATCATGATGAGCGCGCTCGCGATCTATTGCGTCGCGTCGCTTGCGAGCGCCACCGCCAACGACTGGCACACGTTCTTCGTGTTGCGCATCGTCGCGGGCTTCGGTTCAGGTGCCGAAACCGTCGTGATCGCGCCGTTTCTCGCCGAATTCGTGCCGCGCCGTTATCGCGGCATGTTTTGCGGCGCGTTGGTGGGCTTCATGTCGTTCGGATATCTGAGCTCGTCGATTCTCGGCTATACCGTCGTGCGCAATTTTCCGGACGGCTGGCGCTATCTCGCGGTCATTACAGCCCTGCCCGTCGTCATGCTGCTGTGGTGGCGGCGCACGCTGCCCGAATCGCCGCGCTGGATGGAAAGCCAGGGCCGCGTCGCCGAGGCCGGCAGCGTCGTCGACGACATCGAGGCGTGGTATGCGCAACGCGGCATCGCGCTCGCACCGCTGTCTGTCGTGGGCGCGATTCCGGCCGCCGCAAAGAGCAGCGGAAGCGCCTGGCAAAACGTGAAGACGCTGTGGTCCAAGCGCCTCGCGGGCACGACAGCCGTGAGCTGGCTGATGTGGTTCGCCGTCGCCTTCGCGTACTACTCGTTCTTCTCATGGATCCCGAGCCTGCTCGTCAAGGAAGGGCTCACGATCACGAAGAGCTTCGGCTTCTCCATTGCCATCTACGGCGCGCAGATTCCGGGCTATTTCTCGGCGGCGTGGCTCAACGAGAAGATCGGGCGCAAGGGCGTGGTGGCCTCGTACATGACGCTCGGCGGCATCGCGGCGATCATGCTGTCGCTGTCGCATACCGGCATGCAGATCATGGCGGCGGGCATCTGCCTGTCGTTCTTCATGAACGGCGCATTCGCGGGCGTCTACGCGTACACGCCGGAAATTTTCCCGACCGCGGTGCGCACGACAGGCACGGGATCGTCGTCCTCGTTCGGGCGCATCGGCTCGGTGAGCGCTCCGATTCTCGTCGGCATCGTGTATCCGTCGTTCGGCTTCTTCGGTGTTTTCGCGATGACGACCGCCGTGCTGCTTGCGGGCGCGTGCGTCGTGTTCTTCCTCGGCATCGAGACGCGCAATCGCTCGCTCGAAGACATCGAAATCAACGGCGCGATCGAGGACGATGCGCGCGACCGTCTTGCCTCCACCAATCTGCGCGGCTGAGCGCCTACACCGATAACGACATCATGCGGGACACAGAAGCAGATACGACGCGCCCACTGACACTGAACGACCTGCAACGGCTCGCACGCGCGATGCGCGAGCCCACCCAGCCCGCGACGCTCTTCGACGCGCTCGCCGCAGTCGCCGCCGAGACGATCGGCTTCCGGCTTTTCACCATCATGGCTTACGACGCGCGCAATCACGAGGTGGAGCGCGTCTTCACCAACATGCCCGAGGTCTATCCGGCCGGGGGCCGCAAGAAGAAGCGCGGCACCGCGTGGGCGACGCAAATCCTCCATGATTTGCGGCCGTTCCGCGGCGAGACCGCACACGACATCCGCCGCGCGTTCGACGACCACATGACAATGGCGAACATGGGCCTGGGCTCGATCCTCAACATCCCGATCGCCTATGACGGCGAATGCATCGGCACGATGAATCTCACGCACGTCGAGCACTGGTACAAGCGCGAGCACGAAGACACGGGCGTGCTGCTCGGCTCGTTTCTCGCGCCCGCGCTCGTCTCCCGCATGCCGCTATACGCCGACGAGGCACCGCGCCCATGAATCGCGCCTCTCCTGAAACCGGGCGCTGGCTGATGGTGTTCGCGCTCGGCTATCTCGCACTGCTCGTCGACGGCGCCGACGTCATGATGTACGGCCTCACGCTCACGCGCATCAAAAGCGAATTCGGCCTCACCAACGTCGAGGCCGGCGCCCTGGGTAGCCTCACGCTCGTCGGGATGGCGGTGGGCGGCATTCTCGGCGGATGGGCGAGCGATGCGCTCGGGCGCGTGCGAGTGGTGGTGTGGGCGCTCGCGCTCTTCTCGCTCGGCGCGGGCCTGCTCGGACTCACGCATACGTTCGCGCAGTTCGCCCTCGTGCGCTTCATCAGTTCGCTCGGAATCGGCTGCATGGTCCTCGTGAGCACGCTCGTCGCCGAATACGTACCGACCGAGCGGCGCTCGCTGATTCTCGGCATGTTGCAGACGGGCGTATCGGCGGGCTATATCGTCGTGATCTCGCTCGCCAACTGGATCTTGCCGCTCTACGGCTGGCGCATGCTCTTTTACGTCGCGACGATTCCCGTCGTGCTGGCGCTGGCGATTCATTTGTTCGTGCCCGAACCGCCCGGCTGGCGCGCAAGCGTGGCGATGCGGCAAGGCGCCCCGCGCGTGCGTCGCGCATGGCGCGAAAACCGCTATTACCTGATCTTCTCGGATCGCGAGGCACGCAAGATGTTCATTCTGTGGGCGCTCGCCTCCGTGTTTGCGCTTTCGGGCTTCTACGGGCTGAACAACTGGCTGCCGACCTATCTGGAGAAAGAACTGCACGTGCGCTTCGGCTCGATGGCGGGCTATATGATCGGCACGTACGTCGTCGCATTCGTGGGCAAGATCGTCGCGGGCTGGGTCGGCGATCTGTGGAGCCGGCGCGGCGTGTATGTGCTCGGCTGCATCGGCGCGGCCTTGTTTCTGCCGGTCATCGTCTTTCTTCACACGCGCGAGAATATCGTCTGGCTAATGCTTTTTTTCGGCTTTCTCTACGGCGTGCCACTGGGAACGATGGGTGCGTTCATGTCCGAGAGCTTCGCCACGCGCATTCGCGGCACGGCCGTCGGCGGTTCATATAACGTGGGTCGCTTCTGCTCCGGTGCGGCGCCGGTCGTGATCGGCTATATCGCCACGCAATTTTCGTTCGGTGTGAGCTTTCTGCTGGTCGGCGCAGTGTTCTTCCTGAGCGGTATCTGCGCGTTTTTCATTCCCGACCGCCTCTATGACACGAGCGCACCGGAACCGGGAGATCCCGGCCCAGCGACGCCCGCGCGCAACGCGAATTCCGATCAAGGCGCAGCGCAAGCGTTGAAGCCGCGTTGATGTTCCCGTTTCGGGCATGCGATACCGGAACGTCGTGAAGCCGTCGCCTGGCCGAGCGCCTTCGCTCATTGCGCATGGAAATTTCGGCCGCGCCCTGGGAACAGAATACAAGCGACTCACTACTTGCGCGCGGGACTCTTCGAGAGGGCATGAGGCTGCCATCGGCTGGCACCTTCCTTGCATAGGCGTCAATTGCGGGCAACGGTACCCGCTTGAAACTATGGAGAAGCGCCATGCAGATCCTTATCCTGGACGACGATCAAGATTTCGCGAACGGGCTCGCGGCACTTATCGCACGGATGGGCCATGGCGTAGCGATCGCACACAACTGCGCCGCAGCTCGCACGTTCGCTCATGATCGCGACTTCGACGTCATTCTTGCCGATGTTGACCTTCCGGACGGTGATGGAAGACACGTTTGTGACGGGTTGAGGGCCGAGGGCGCTTCGCAGGGAGCGTACATGATTGCCGTGACGGGCAAGACCGACCTCGGCGATGACGACTTTCCCTCGTTCGATGGTTATGTACGCAAGCCGGTCACCTACGACTTGCTCGAGCGCGTGCTCGAGGAATGGCGGCTTGCTGCCGGCCTTGACCGCGTGACGACCGCCCCTGAACCCTCCAAAGTCGTCGAAGCGCGATAGCGCGCGCTCCGCAAATCGCAACGGGCTTCGCAGCGGCAACAACCGGGGATAGAAGCATTTGCTTGCGATCATGCCCGGCGCTGCCGGGCATGAGATAGCAACGCGCCGAGAACCCTCTGCGCGCAGCAACAGGGAAGGTTCTAGTTCTCGCGCCCCTCTCTAGTCTGGTGTGCACTGCCGGATTGCGAAGAGCCGAGATCTGCCAGGACGTCCGGTCGACCGAATAGGTCTTGTCATTAGTTTCATATTTCGACTATTATCGAATCATGGAAACGAATGAAACCATTGCCGCGCTGGCGGCGCTCGCGCATGAGTCGCGGCTCGCGGTCTTTCGCGCCCTGGTACAGGCGGGCCCCGAAGGCATGCCCGCAGGCCAGATCGCCACGCTGCTGGATGTCGCGCCGTCGTCGCTGTCCTTCCATCTGAAGGAACTGTCTCGCGCGCAGCTCGTCACCAGCCGTCAGGAAGGCCGGTTCATCTACTACTGCGCCAACTTCGAAACGATGAACGGCCTGCTGGCCTATCTCACCGAGAACTGCTGTGGCGGCAACCCCTGTTCGCCAGCATCGGCATGTTCTCCCTCTCGGGAGAAGCAGTCATGAAGCGCTTTCATGTGCACGTCGCCGTCACCGATCTCACAGCGAGCATCCGTTTCTACTCGGCGTTGTTCGCGGCTGAACCGACGGTCATCAAGAGCGATTACGCGAAGTGGATGCTCGACGACCCGCGCGTCAATTTCGCGATCTCGCAACGCGGCGCCACGCCGGGCGTCGACCATCTGGGGGTGCAGGTCGAAAACGAGGCCGAACTGGCCGAGATGCACGATCGACTCCAAGGCGCCGCGTTGCCGGTCGACACCCAGACGGATACCGTCTGCTGCTATGCCAACTCGAACAAGTACTGGACCGTCGATCCGCAAGGCATCGCATGGGAGTCGTATCACACGCTGAACGACATTCCAGTATTCGGCGAGTCACGCAATTCGCCGAAAGGTGCACCTGCTTCTGAAGTCGCAGCGTGCTGCGCTCCGACGTCGGGCAAGTCGGTCGGTGTTCCGGTCAAATCCTCGTCATGCTGCTGAGTCCGACGCGCAATTCAACGACAAGCGTATGACAACCAACGTATTGATCCTGTGCACGCACAACTCGGCGCGCAGCGTGCTCGGCGATGCCATGCTGAATCACTACTGCGACAGCGCCGCCGCCGAAGCATGTGCGTTCTGGCCGGGTAGTCCGGTCAGGGTGCATCGGGGCGATGCCGACGGGTCGAACGCACCGGGCGGCGATGACGTCAAGCGTCAGGCGTTCGAGCTGACCCGCCAGGCGATCGGCTATCGCATGCTGCAGTTGCTTGAACTTCCCCTGGACCGTCTGGGCGATGCCGAGCTTCAGCAGGCGCTCAATGACATCCTGCAAAGCTGAACCCATCTCCATCGAGTCGTCTCATGAACACGCCCAACGTCGCCGCTTCGCGCAGGACCGCATCGAAGCCAGCCATCAGCTTCTTCGAGCGGTACCTGACCGTCTGGGTCGCGCTGTGCATTCTCGCAGGCATCCTGCTCGGCCAGGTCATGCCCGGCGTCTTTCAGGCAATTGGCCGGATGGAGTACGCGCAGGTCAACCTCCCGGTCGGGCTGCTGATCTGGGTGATGATCATCCCCATGCTGGTCAAGGTCGATTTCGGTTCGCTGCATGAAGTGCGTCAGCACATCCGGGGCATCGGCGTCACGCTCTTCGTGAACTGGCTGGTCAAGCCTTTTACGATGGCGTTCCTCGCCTGGCTGTTCATCAAGCACCTGTTGGCGCCGATGCTGCCCGCAGCGCAGCTCGACAGCTATGTGGCCGGCCTCATCCTGCTGGCGGCCGCGCCCTGTACGGCAATGGTGTTCGTGTGGAGTCGTCTCACCGGCGGCGACCCGCTCTTCACGCTCTCGCAGGTCGCGCTCAACGACAGCATCATGGTGGTCGCGTTTGCGCCGCTCGTGGGCCTGCTGCTCGGCATTTCCGCGATTACGGTGCCCTGGGCGACGCTGCTCACCTCGGTCGCGCTCTACATCGTCATTCCGGTGATTCTCGCGCAGATCCTGCGCAAGGCGCTGCTCGTCCAGGGAGAAGCCGCGTTTGAAGCAGCAATGGCGAAGATCGGTCCCTGGTCGATCACGGCGCTGCTCGCGACGCTGGTGCTGCTGTTCGCTTTCCAGGGCGAAGCCATCCTGAAGCAGCCACTCGTCATCGTGCTGCTCGCCGTGCCGATCCTGATCCAGGTGTTCTTCAATTCGGCGCTCGCGTACTGGCTTAATCGCGCGGTCGGCGAGAAGCACAACATTGCCTGCCCGTCTGCCCTGATCGGCGCGTCGAACTTCTTCGAACTGGCCGTTGCCACGGCAATCGGCCTGTTCGGGTTCAACTCCGGCGCTGCGCTCGCGACCGTCGTGGGCGTGCTGATCGAGGTGCCGGTCATGCTGCTCGTCGTACGCATCGTCAATCGTTCGAAGAACTGGTACGAGTCCGCCTGAAGGCTTTGGAAACGAGCACATGAACGACGTCATCATCTATCACAACCCTGGGTTCGGAGCCCCGCGTGACACGCTCGCGGTGATTCACCGCGCGAACAACGAACCCACGACCATTACCGATGCGGAGGGAAAACGTGTCTGATCTTGCGACCGAACTGCCGCAGGTTGACCCGGCGCTGTTCCGCGTTCCGGACATCGACCGCCTGCAGGCCGCGAAGGCTTCGCCGCACCCCCCGCGCATCCTGCTGCTCTATGGCTCGCTACGCGAACGCTCCTTCAGCCGACTGCTCAGCGAAGAAGCCGCGCGCCTCCTTGCGGCGATGGGCGCCGATGTGCGGACGTTCAATCCGAGCGGCCTGCCGCTGCCGGACGATGCGCCGGACACTCATCCCAAGGTGGCCGAGCTGCGGGACCTGGTGCTGTGGTCGGAAGGCATGGTCTGGTGCTCGCCGGAGCGCCACGGTGCGATGACCGGCATCATGAAATCGCAGATCGACTGGATTCCGCTTTCGCTCGGCGCGGTCCGGCCGACGCAGGGCAAGACGCTCGCGGTGATGCAGGTGAGCGGCGGCTCGCAGTCGTTCAACGCGGTCAACCAGATGCGCGTGCTCGGGCGCTGGATGCGCATGCTGACGATCCCGAACCAGTCGTCGGTGGCCAAGGCGTTCATGGAGTTCGATGAAACCGGCCGCATGAAACCCTCGGCCTACTTCGATCGAGTCGTGGATGTAATGGAAGAGTTGGTGAAGTTTACGCTGCTCACCCGGGATATTGGTCCGTATCTGGTCGACCGTTATAGCGAACGAAAGGAAAGCGCCGCGGAACTGATGAAGCGGGTGAACCAGTCGGGCATCTGATCAGTGTCGCCCGCCGCTCCTGATCGTCGTAGTTCACAGTGAAGAAGCTGCAAGTCGAACTTGCACGCGATGCCGGCGAGCCTGCTTGCCGTGTTCAGCAGCGTCTGCACGTCGCCGCGATCTTGAAGCACCTGGGGGTGGACCCGGCGCTTCTCCACGTCCCCGACATCGACCGCCTTCAGGCCGCGAAACGCATCGCCTTATCCTCCGCGCATCCTGTAATTCGACACTGGTTGCGACCGACAAATCAGCGAAAAGAGGCCAGAACAAAGGTCTGTTCGTGACGCCAGCGCAAGCACGTGATCGATAGAATTTCGTCCTATATCGACGTTACGCACTGTCACGCATCCGATATCTGTCGGATCGCTTTCTCACATCGGATTTCCGGTTCATCCAGCATGACACGGCTCGCACGGCACTACGTCCCAGAACAACCGCAGCACGTTATCTTGCAGGGGTTCACGGGCCCCGCCTTCCTGGACGAAGGAGACTATCTGTACTTCCTCGCCTGCCTGGCAGACGCAGCGCGCGTCGCCGATCTGGCCGTCCACGCGTGGGTACTCATGCCCGAGGCGGTACAGTTCCTTGTCACCCCTTCGTATGAGTCGAGCGTGGCCATTACGTTGCAGGCCGTCGGCCGTCGGTATGTCGAGACTTTCAATCGCCGCCATGGACGCCGCGGTGCGGTATGGCGTGGCGGGTACCGAGCCGCAGTGATTGAGCCCGACCGGTACTTCCTGCTCGCAAGCCAGATCATCGATCAGGCGCCGGTGCGCAACCGCCTTGTAGCCGACCCGGGAAGCTACCGGTGGTCGAGCTACGCGCACCATATCGGGCTGCGTGTCGATAGCTTTATCAAGGACCATCCACTTTACGGGGCGCTCGGCAATACGCCGCTCGAGCGCTACCGGGCATACCGCGATCTGGGCGCACATCCTGCTGACGAACGCGAGGTCGATAACCTGATGCAGTCGACCCTCGAGGGCTGGGTGCTCGGCAGCGCCGCGTATTGCGAGTGGGCTGCGCAGACAGCCAACCGGCGTTTAATGCCGCTGCTGCTGCGCGACCGGCCGCAGAAAGAACGTCAGCGTACTTAGGCTGCTCATCGCTCGCTTCGAGCTATTCGACGCGACGCCGCGTTGAAATAGCCGAGGCTGTGGAAATGACCAGATCGGCGAAGCGCCTTTCGTCGCGGTCGGCATGCCACCGCGATCTCGCCACCGCGATATTCACCGCGCCGATCCCTCGCCCGTGCGCATTGGTGATGGCCGCCGCAGTTGAAATGTCGCTGACGAAGTACTCGTCTTCTGTATGGGCGTACCCCTGCCTGCGGATTTGCGCGATCCGGTCTTTGATCTTGCGTGGCTGATACACGGTCGACGACGTGTACGGCACGAGATTCGTGCGGGACAGGAGGTCGTCGATCTCCCCGTCAGGAAGCGTTGCCAGGATCGCGAGTCCCGGCGCCGTGCAGTACGCAGGCAGGCGCGAACCGGTAATCACATGGGCGTTGAACACGTTGCGGCTCACGATCCGCAGCACGAACACGATGTCCGTGTCGTCCAGCACGGTGAGATTGGTGGCCTCCTCCGTCTCCGAGCCGAGTTGCTGGAGATAAGGCGTGGCCCGGCTCACGAGCTCGTTCGATGTCAGATAGTGGTAGGTGAAGTCGAGCAGCCGGGGCGACAGTTCATACTTGCGGCTGTCCGGATCCTTGAAAAGATAACCGAGGGCGGCGAGCGTGAAGGTGAAGCGTTGCGTCGCGCTCATGTCGAAGCCGGTGAGCGACGAAATCTCCGACAGCGACAACTGACGCTTGCTGCCGTCGAAGGCGGTGAGCACTTTCATCGCCTTTTCGACGGACTGCACGTACAGGGACGATGCACTCGGATCCGCCGCCTCGGCCCGCGGCTTCGTCGCTGGGCTCTTGCGTTTGCGCGGGGCTTTGGGCGCTTCGATCATCACAGGTTCGTCTTTTCGATTGTTGGCGGATTATCGCATGGCCCTAACACCCTATCGTTTGCCGATATCAGACCCGCGCTTCGCCCATTCGGTCCCATGCGTCGTCGACGCTGCGCGGCAGCAGATGCTTCCTTATACGCTCGCTGGCCGTGAGTTCGAAGCTCGCCACCGCCCGGTAATAACGCGGCAACTGGAAACTGGCGAGCCGCTCGCGCGCCCACGCGTGCAGGATGTTCCAGTCCACCGGTTCTTCCTTGAACTGCACGTTGAGCAGGATATCCTGTTCGCCGATCGGTGACGCCACGCCGATCGCAGCGCTCGCGCGAATGGCCGGATGCGCCGCGAAGATGCGCTCGATCTCCCACGCCGAAACGTTCTCGCCGCGCACGCGCATGCTGTCCGTTTGCCGGCCGATGAAGAATAAATCGCCGTCGGCGTCGCGCCGCGCGCGATCGCCCGTGTGCAAGCGGCCGCTGCGCAGGGCGGCGCTCGTCGCGTCGGGATTCTTGAGGTATGCCGGCAGGAACGTGCCTTCCACCTTGCTCGACAGCACGATCTCGCCCGCTTCGCCCTCCTTCACCGGCTGGCCGTTTTCATCGAGCAGTTCGATCTCCATCCATGGCAGCGCGCGACCGATCGACCCCGGCTTGCCCGTTGCGTTCGCAGTCGCAAAACTGGAGCATTCGGTCATGCCGTAGCACTCTCGCAAGCGCACGTTGAGCCGCTCCTGCACCGGCGCCCAGGCCGAGGCGCTCACACCCGCGCCCCACGCGACGCGCAAGGTGTGCCTCTCGGGCTGGGCGTCCGGCGGCAACTGCATGAGGATATCGAGCACGCCCCCGAGATAGTGCAGTTGCGTGGCGCCCGCGCGCTCGATCTGCGGCCAGAACTGCGAGGCCGAGAAGCGCGGCACCGCGTGCAGGCTCACCGTTTCGAGAAACGGCAGCAACAGCATCTGCGCGCCGCCGATATGGCACAGCGGCTCCCACAGGAACATTCGGTCGCCTTCGCGCACATCGGCGACGCGCAGCGCGGCCTCACCCGCAATGCGCATCATCCGGTGCGTGAAGATCACGCCCTTCGGCGCGCCCGTCGTGCCTGATGTATAGATGATGCACAGCGGATCGTGCACACCGATATCCGGGCTCGTGAATGCACTACTTGCTTTTCGCGTGTCGAACGCGGGCAAACGCACGCGCCGTGTGGTCCCGCAGTCGATCGTCGCAGAAGCGGCGTCGAACTCGTCCTCGATGATGAGGAGCTTCGGTTCGGCGTGCTGCACCAGATATTCGACGCCCGCGGTGCGCAACTTCGTATTCACCGGTACCCACACGAGCCCGCTCAGCACGAGTGCATAGATCAGATGCACGTGCGCCGCGCTGTTGCCGAGCATGACGGCGACGCGATCGCCCGGAGCGAGTCCCTCTTCCGCGAACCAGCACTGTAGATGCGCGACGTGCCGCGCGATGTCGTCGCAGGTAATCGCCTCATCGTCGAAGTGCGCGACGGTGCGCGCCGGGTCGCGGCGCAATCCGGCCGCGAGCAGTGGCACGCAGTCGAGTTCGTCGTCTGCGTGGCGATGAGCGAAGTATTCCGTATAGCGATGCATAGGGTTACCGATTGAGAAGCCCGTGACTCAGCGCGCGCGGCGCTTGAGCCAGGAAGAAACCGCCACGACGAGCGCGATGAGAATGACGAGCGTGGTCGACACAGCCGCGAGCGTCGGCGTGATCGCAAGCTGGATGTCGTCCCACATCTGCTTCGGCAGCGTCGAATTGATTCCGCCGCTCACGAAGATCGCGATGGTCAGATCGTCGAAGGAAACGAGGAATGCGAACAGGAACGCCGCCGTCACGCTCGCCATGAGTAGCGGCAGCACGATCGACGTGATGCGCCGCAGCGGCGACGCGCCCATCACGCGGGCTGCGTCGTCCAGCCGCCAGTCGAAGCGCTGGAAGCCGGCCGCGAGGGTGACGACCACATAAGGAATCGCGAGAACCGTATGCCCGAGCACGAGGCCGAGATTCGTGCCCGTAAGCCCGAAGCGGCCGAAGAGATACAGGAGCCCCACCGCGACGACGATGCGCGGCACGATCAGCGGCGCGACGAGCAGCGCGAACACGGGCTTGCTCACGCGGCGCGGCATGCGCGTCATCGCGAGCGTCGCGCCGAAGCCGAGCAGAAGCGACAGCAGCGCGGTGCCCAGACCGACTTCGAATGAACGGATGATGGCGCTGTGCCACACCGGCGAATCCATGAAGGTGCCGAACCATCGCGTGCTGAAGAACTTCGGCGGAAACGCGATGTAGTCGCTCTTCGTGAACGCATATGGAATCACCGAAAGCACCGGCGCGACGAGCATCGCCATGATGACGCACGTATAGAGTCCGAGCGGGCTTGCCGCCCGCGCGGTAGTGTCGGCGCGAACCTTGCGGCGCATCATCAGCGGCGCGCAGACGCGGCCCGCCGTCATCAGCAGCGCGAGCTTGAAACCCTGTGCGCGCGAGCCGCGCGAACGTTCCGTCACTTCGCCCGTCAGCGAGGTCAGGCCGACCATGCGGTCGTAGACGAAAAAGATGACGATCGAGCAGACGAGAAGCACCGTCGAGAGCGCGCCGGCGAAGCGCATGTCGAAGAGTTCGAGCACGGACGAGATCACGAGTTGCGCGATCATCGTTTCCTTCGGCGAACCGAGCAGCGCCGGCACGATGAAGAACCCGAGGCTGGAGATGAACACGAGCAGCCCCGCCGCCGCCACGCCCGGCGACGAGAGCGGCAGAAACACCGTGAAGAAGCTCGTGCTGCGTTCAGCGCCGAGCGTCTCCGCCGCCTGCGCGAGACGGTCGTCGATGCCGCGCATCACGGGAAGCATCGTCATGACGGCGAGCGGCAGCATCGAATGCACCATGCCGATGAGCACGCCGGTCAGCGACGGTATCGTGCCGCTCGTCTCGCGCACGAGCCCGAGCGAAAGCGCGATGGTCGAGAGCACGCCGGTCTTCGAAAGCAGCAGCATCCACGCGTAAGTCTTGACGAGATAGCTGGTCCAGAAAGGCAGCATGATCCAGAGGAGCCAGCGTTCGCGCACGCGCTCCGACAGCCGGCTCAGCATGTATGCGACCGGATACCCGAGCAGGATGGACAGCGCCGCCGTCAGGAACGATATCGCGAAGGTGATCCACAACACCTTGGCGTAGACGGGCGTGCGCGCGATGCGCTCGAACTGCGCGAAGCCGATATTGCCGTCGGGGCCAACGAGGCCGCCTTGCAGGATTTCGCCGACCGGCACGACGAAGAACACCAGCAGGAACAAGAGCGTGGGCACGATCGGCAAAAAGCGCATGAAGCGCGCCAGCACGACGGACCGGCCGCGCCGCGCGGCCTCGTTTTCGCGGTGCGCATGAAGAGCGATGGTCATGACGGTTCCTCAGGCGTGTAGCAGCGTCGTGCGATGTGGGTCCCACGTGAGGCCGACTCGGTCGCCGACGCGCGGGCTCACGCTGCGCCCGCAGCGTACGGTCAGCTCGCTGCCGTCGCTCATCGAGAGATGCACGCGCGTGTCGCTGCCGAAGAACACGACATCCGAAATCGTGCCGTCGACAAAGCCGCTCTGCGGTTCGACGATGCGCGGCGCCTCGGGACGCAGGAGCAGCGTGTGGCGCGTCGCGTGCGCGCCCGACGCGCCGGTCGGCAGAGGGATGCGGCCGCCCGCCGCGAGCAGGATCGGTTCGCCGCTGGCGCCGCGTGTCGCGTCGAGTTCGCCTTCCAGCAGATTCGAATGGCCGATGAAGCCCGCCGCAAAGCGAGTGGCCGGACGATCGTAGAGATCCGCAGGCGTGCCCACCTGTTCGATGCGCGCCTGGTTCATGAGACAGATGCGATCGGAGAGCGTGAGCGCTTCGTCCTGATCGTGCGTCACGTAGACGAAAGTCGCGCCGAGTTCCTTGTGCAGGCTTCGAATTTCGGCCTGCATGTGTTCGCGCAGCTTCTTGTCGAGCGCGCCGAGCGGCTCGTCGAGCAGGATCACCGAAGGCCGGTACGCGAAGCATCGCGCGAGCGCAATGCGCTGCTGCTGCCCGCCCGACAGCTCCTTGGGAAAGCGCTTCGCGTACTCGCTCATGCGCACCATGGCGAGCGCGTCGTCGACTGCGGCGCGCACTTCATCGCGTGACTTGCGGCGCATGCGCAGACCGTATGCCACGTTGTCCCACACGCTCATGTGCGGGAACAACGCGTAGCTCTGAAACACCATGCCGATGCCGCGCTTGCCTGGCTCGACATGCGTGACGTCGCGCCCGTCGATTTCGATGCGCCCCGCGCTCGGCGCGACGAGGCCGGAAATCATCTGCAACAAGGTCGTCTTGCCCGAACCCGAGGGACCGAGCAGTGTCAGGAATTCGCCCGCCTGCACGACGAGGTCCGTCGGTTCCAGCGCGACCGAATCGCCGTAGCGCTTCGCGATGCCGATCGCCTCGAGTTTAGAGCTCATCATCCGCTCCTTACGAAATGATCCAGGAATTGAACCGTTCGGTGACCTTCTGGCGGTTCTCTTCCCACCATTGCGGGCTCGGCAGCTTCATGTTCCTGATGTTGTCCGGGGCCGTCGGCAGCAGGGCCGCGCGCTCCTTGCTGATGGTCTCGAAGGACTTCCTGTTGGTCGGGCCGTAGGCCAGCGTGCGCGTGAGCAAGGCCTGACGTTTCGCATCGGCGCAAAAACGCACGAACTGTCTGGCCTCCTCGGCGCGAGGCGTGCCCTTCGGAATGCCCCAGCCTTCGATCGAATAGAGGCCCTGATTCCACACGATCGTCACCGGCGCGCCGTTGTCCTTCGCGGCTTGCGCGCGGCCGTTCCAGGTCGAGATCATGTCGACGTCGCCACTCTGGATCGCCTGCATCGCCTGCGCACCGGACGTCCACCAGATGTTGATGTGCGGCTTGATCTTGTCGAGGCTCTTGAACGCGCGGTCGACGTCGAGCGGATAGAGCTTGTCGAGCGGCACGCCGTCCGCGAGCAGCGCCTGTTCGAGCGTGTCGAGCGGACTGCGGCGCAGGCAGCGGCGGCCCGGGAATTTCTTCACGTCCCAGAAGTCCGCCCATGACTTCGGGCCGTTGTCCTTGAACTTGTCCGCCCGATACGCGAGCACGGTCGAATAGACGTCGACGCCGAGCCAGTTGGGCGTAATGGCTTCGGGCATGATGTCCGGATAGTCGCTCGCTTTGAGGCCGATCGGCTCCAGCAGGCCTTTCGCTTCGAGATACGGAATGTCGGCCGAGAGGGTCAGCGTCGTGACGTCCCACACATAGTTCTTCGTTTGCACCATCGCCGCGAACTGCGCGACCGGTTGCGACTCGCGCGCGACGCTGACGACCTTGATGCCGGTCGCCTTCTCGAACGGGTCATAGAAGGCTTCGCGATATGCGGTCGTGTACGGGCCGCCCGGGTCCGATACGACGATCTGCTTCGTTTGAGCGCGTGCGGCCAGCGGCATCGCGCCAGCCACGGCGAGCGCGCCCGCGCCGTGCAAAATGCGGCGGCGCGCCGGGTTGAAGTCTTGCGTCATGGTTCAGGTCTCCCGCACTGCGGTTAAGAAGAAGCGGCTCGACTTCAGCCCGGTTTAATTGGCCCGATTCATTTGGCGCGCTTTTTGAAGAACTCTTCCATCATGCGAGCGGGCTCGCCGGAGTCGTAGGCCTCGCGCTGGATGCGCATGCCCGCCTCGATACAGTCGACGAAACCCGGCTCGGTCATCTCGCGGAAACGCTGTTTGTCCAGACGCATCGCGACAGGCGGCTTCGCGGCAAGCTCGGTGGCGATTTCCAGCGCCTTCTCGAAGACCTTGTCCTGCTCGACGACGTGATGAATCAGCCCGATGCGATAGCACTCGTCGGCATCCATCAGACGGCCGGTGAGCGTGAGTTCGATGGTGCGCGACATGCCGAGCATCGAATTCATGATCCACGGGCCGGTCGTGCTGGCGATGCCCGCATTGATCTCCGGCTGGCCCATTCGCACGCCCGGATGACCCACGCGGATATCTCCGAGCAACGCGACCTGAAACGCCGAGCCGGCGGCCGTGCCGTTGAGGGCCATGACGAGCGGCTTGCTCAGGCCACGCAACGCCGCGTAATAGCGCTGCCACTCCTTGACCCACGCCACGGCGCGTTCGCCGTCGAAGTCGTGCGCTTCCGACAGATCCTGCCCCGCCGAAAACGCGCGGTCGCCAGCGCCCGTCATGATGATCGCGGCAACATCGTCGTCGGCATTGAAGCGCTCGAGCGCCGCGATGATCATTTCGCGCATCGGCGTGGTCCACGCGTTCAGGCGATCGGGACGATTCAACGTGATGACCGCGACGCGGCCGTGATTTGAAAACAGGACGTCTTGGCTCATGGTTTATCGCATAGCAATAGTTAGTGGTGTAATGCAATATAGAACCATCAAAAATACGGTGCAAGCGGGTTTACGCGAAAGCAGTGCGAATCGATGAAAAGTTGCCCTCCCCGACATTCGCCACGCGATGCGGCGCGGGCAAGCATTGCCCCCTTGCTTTCCTTACGTGGAAACCCTTGGTTGACGCAGCTACGAACCTGGACGCAAACTTGAAGCGCTTCAAATCCGGCTCGAATGAGACAGGACGCGCCGTGTGTGGCGACCGTGAATCGAATCGCTAACACGCAATTCTTAAAATAACAACAGTTTCGCGTCTAGAATTTGAAGCGCTTCAATTTCAAACAATACATGGAGACACCGCATGCCGACGCGCCTTCCCCGCACGATCTTTCGCTCACTCGCCGCCGCGTGCATCGCTGCATCGAGCCTCGCCGCGGCGCAGGCCGCGGACATCAAGATCGGCGCCCTCTTTCCTTTTAGCGGCGGACTCGCGTTGCTGGGCGACGAGAGCTATCGCGGCGTGCAGCTCGCCGTCGATGAACGCAACGCCGCGGGCGGCATCAACGGCGAAAAAGTGGTGCTCGTCAAAGCCGATGCCGTCGATGCAAACCAGGCCGTCGGCGAAGCACGGCGTCTGACTTCGGTGGAGAACGTGTCGGCGGTGTTCGGGAGCTACTCGTCGGCGGTGTCGTCGGCGGCGACTCAAGTAACCGAGCTCGCCGGCGTGCCCTTCTTCGAACTCGGTGCGACCGCGGACACCATCACGAGCCGCGGCTTCAAGTATCTGTATCGCAGCAACTCGACCACGAAGACCTTCGCGGACGGCACGCTGGAAGCACTCACCAAGGTCGTCGCGCCGCAGTTGAAGGTGGATCCGAAGACGCTGAAGATCGCCATCATTGCGGAAGACGGGCCGTACGGCACACTCGTATCCGGCTTTCAGAAGGAAGGCGCGAAGAAGCTCGGTCTGAACGTCGTGCAGGTGCTGCCGTACTCGGCGAAGAGCGTCGATCTGTCGTCGCTGATCCTGCGTCTCAAGGGCGCGGATGTCGATGTCGTGCTGCAAACCTCTTACCAGAACGACTCGATCCTGTTCTTCCGCCAGGCCGCGCAAGCAGGCTTCAAGCCGAAGGCGGTGATCGGCGCGGGCGGCGGCTACTCGCTCGCGGATACGGCCAAGGCCGTCGGCGCGCAGATGAACGGCGTATACGACATCGATTTCCCGCAAGTCGCGATGAACGAAAAAGGCGCGCCCGGCCTGGACACGTTCACCGCCGAATATCAGAAGCATTTCGGGATGGCGCCGCGCTCGGGTCACAGTCTCGTGAACTATGTCGGCGCGAAGGCTTTCCTCGACGTTCTCGCCAACGCGAAGTCCACCGACAAGGACAAGATTCGCGCGGCCGTGCTCGCCTACAAGAAAGCGGCCGGCACGACCGCGGCCGGCTGGGGCTTCCAGTTTGCCGACAACGGCCAGAACCAGCTCGCAACCACCAACGTGATGCAGTGGCAAGGCGGCAAGCTCGTGACCGTGTATCCGGAAGCGGTCGCGATCGCCAAGCCGGTCACGGCGCAGTAAATCCGCCGCACTCGCTCCGCCGCAGTCAATCCGCGTTTCTCTTTCACTCGAACCGCGTGGCGCCGACGCGCTGCGCGGTCTCCAGGAAACGGGCATGTCCATTCTTCTGCAACTTCTCGTCAACGGCCTGTTGCTGGGCGGCGCGTACGCAATCATCAGCATCGGCCTGACGCTGATCTTCGGCGTCGTGCGGGTGGTCAACTTCGCGCACGGCGAACTGCTGATGGTCGGCATGTACGCCGTGTGGCTGCTCGCCGCGAAGCTCGGCTGGCACCCGTATGTATCCGCGGTGCCGGTCGCCTTGCTTCTGTTCGCCCTCGGCGTGCTGATCCAGCGCTTCATCATCCAGCCGCTGCTCTCGGCCGACGCGCACATCCAGATCTTCGCGACCGTCGGCGTATCGACCGCACTCGTCAATCTCGCGCTCATGATCTTCGGCGCGGACGTGCATCCCGTCGACGTGAGCTTCGGCACCGAGCACCTGCAATTCGGCGACATCAACATTGTGAGCGGGCAGCTGATCACTTTCGCCGCGGCGCTGGCGGTCGCGGGCGGCGTGCATCTGTTCCTGCAGCGCACCTACACGGGACGCGCGTTTCGCGCGGTGGCGCAGCATCGCTACGCGGCCTCGCTGATGGGCGTCAACGTGAAGACCACGTATGTGCTCGCGTTCGGCATCGGCGCGGCGCTGGTCGGGCTCGCGTCGGGCCTGCTCGTCGCGCAGTATCCGGTGTTCCCGACCGTCGGCCAGTACTTCGTGCTGACCGCCTTCGTCATCGTCGTGCTGGGCGGGCTCGGCAGCCTGCCGGGCGCGCTCGTCGGGTCGATCGCGATCGGGCTCATCGACAGTCTCGCGGGCTATTACATCTCGCCCGACATGAAGGAAGTCGTCTACTTCGCGATCTTCCTCGTCATTCTCGTGGTTCGCCCGACCGGCCTCTTCGGCCTCGGACGCGGCTCCGAATAACGTTCAGCGAGGCATCCGATGTTTCCCAATCTCCTGCATCCGCGCGGCTACATGGGCGCGCTGGCGCTCCTCGCGCTGCTCGCGGTACCGTTCGCGCTGCAATCGCCGTTCGCCTTTCATCTTGCCGTGCTCGTATGCATCTTCGGTGCGCTCGCGACGGCGTGGAACATCGTCGGCGGCTTCGCCGGGCAGCTTTCGCTCGGACACGCGGTGTTCTACGGCATCGGCTCGTATGCGGCGACGCTGCTCGTCATCGACTTCGGCATCACGCCGTGGCTCGGCATGTTCGCGGGCGCCGCGATTTCGGCGGCGGCGGCGATCGTCATCGCCTATCCGACGCTGCGTCTGCGCGGGCCGTTCTTCGCGCTCGCCACCATCGCGTTTCTGGAAGTGTGCCGGCTGCTCACCGTGCACGAGGAAAGCTGGACGGGCGGATCGGCGGGCCTGAACGTGCCGCTCAATATCGGTCTCCAATGGATGGTATTCCGCGAAAAGTGGGCGTATCTGCTGATCGCGTTCGGCTTTCTGCTGGTGACGCTGTGGGCCGCGTGGCTCATCCGCCGCTCGCGCTTCGGCTTCTATCTGATCGCCGTGCGCGAGCGCGAGGATGCGGCGCGCGCCGTCGGCGTGAACGCGGTCAAGGTGAAGATCGGCGCGGCGGTGATCTCGGCCGTGCTGACGAGCATGATCGGTTCCTTTCATGCGATGTATCTCACCTTCATCGATCCGTCCGCCGCGTTCTCGCTGGAACTGTCGGTCCAGATCGCGATGTTCGCGCTCATCGGCGGGCTCGGCAGCGTGGCCGGACCGCTTGCGGGCACCGTGCTCGTGCTGCCGATCGCCGAACTCGCGCGCGGCTGGCTCAGCTCGTTCGGCAGCGGCACGCACGGCTTCGTCTACGGCGTCGTGCTGGTGCTCGTCGTACTGTTCATTCCGCGCGGGCTCGTCGGGCATCTGGGCGCTTACGTGCTGCGCTTCATCGACCGTCTGCCCGGCGCGCGCACGCCGGCGCCCGAACCGGCGAAGTCGATCGCGCCCGCCGATGCCCTGCCGCTCGGCACGCCCTTGCTGAAGGCGGAGCATCTGAAGAAGCGCTTCGGCGGCCTCGTCGCCACCGACGACGTGTCCCTCACGCTGCATGCCGGGGAGATTCTCGGCGTGATCGGCCCGAACGGCGCGGGCAAGACCACCGTCTTCAATCAGCTCTCGGGCTTCATTCGCCCGAACGAAGGCATCGTCAAGATCCGACTCGCCGATGGCACCTGGGCCGAGCCGCGCACGCCCGATGCTTTCGCGAAGGACGGCATCGGCCGCACGTTCCAGATCGCGCAGCCGTTCGCGGGCCTCTCGGTGCTGGAGAACATCATGCTCGGCGCGTTCATGAATACGCGGGTGCGCATGGAAGCGGAATCCATCGCACGCGAAGTCGCGGAGATCACCGACCTCACATCGTTGCTCGATACCGAAGCGCGCAGCCTGACCGTCGGCGGCATGAAACGCCTCGAAGTGGCGCGCGCGCTCGCCACGCGTCCGCGCGCGCTCCTGCTCGACGAAGTGATGGCCGGCCTCAATCCCGCCGACATCGCGCGCGCGATCAGCATGGTGCGGCGCATCCGCGAATCGGGCATCGCCGTGCTGATGATCGAGCACATGATGCAGGCGACGATGGCGCTGTCGGACCGCATCATCGTCATCAATGCCGGGCGCATGCTGAAGGAAGGGAAGCCGTCCGATGTCGTCAACGATCCTGAGGTGATTCAGGCCTATCTCGGCAAGGGGTATCTCGATGCTCAAGCTGCATAACGTCTCGGCCGGCTACGGCAAGAGCGAAGTTCTGCGCGGCGTCTCGCTCGATGTGCAGGAAGGCGAGATCGTCACGCTCGTCGGCGCGAACGGCGCGGGCAAGACCACGACCCTGAAGACGCTGTGCGGCATCGTCGCGGCGCGCGGCGGCAGCATCACGTTTCAGGGACAGGAGCTCGTTGGCAGATCGTCGCACGACATCGTCGCGATGGGTGTCACGATGATTCCGGAAGGCCGTCAGCTTTTCCCTTTCCTGAGCGTCGAAGAGAACCTGCTGATGGGCGCGTTTCGTCACGCCGCACGCGGCGCGCGGCGCGAACGCATGGACGAAGTGCTCGAACTCTTTCCGCGCGTGCGCGAGCGTCTCACGCAGCTGGCCGGATCGCTGTCGGGCGGCGAGCAGCAAATGGTCGCCATTGCGCGCGGCATGATGTCCGCGCCAAAGCTCTTGATCTTCGACGAACCGTCGCTCGGCCTTTCGCCCCTGCTCGTCGAGCAGATGTTCGAAGTGGTCGGCACGGTGGCGGCGCGCGGCGTGACGGTGCTGCTCGTCGAACAGAACGTGTTCCATACGCTCAAGCTCGCGAACCGCGGCTACGTGCTGGAAAACGGCGCCATCGCGCTTTCCGGAACGGGCGCAGAATTGCTCGATAGTCCCCACGTGCGGCGCGCCTATCTCGGTCATTGATTCGCCGATCCGACGCATCGCATTCAGAAACCACGGAGAAAAACTCATGCAAACCGAAGTGAAGCCCGACGAACAGGTCATCGCCTACCAGTTGCAGCAAGTGCCGTACATGTCGAAGGATCTCGTGCACGGCGGCGTCATGACCGATTGGCTCGAAGACGACAAGCTGTGGGTCCCCGCGACCGAAACCGTGTCGTTCAAGCCGCTCATCCTCAACGCGAGCCAGGGCTATTACGTGAATCTGCTGCGCGTGCGCGGCAGCGGGGTCGTGTCGCGTCATCGTCATAGCGGCGCCGTTCATGCGATGGTGCTCAAGGGCCGCTGGTACTACCTCGAACACGACTGGGTCGCGGAACAAGGCGGCTATGCGTTCGAGCCCGCGGGCGAAACGCACACGCTCTTCGTGCCCGAGGACGTGCCCGAGATGATCACCTGGTTCCACGTGACCGGCGGCTACACATATGTCGATCCGCAAGGCGTCGCGCAAGGTTACGAGGACGTCTTCACGAAGATCGAAGCGGCGCGCAGGCACTACGCGTCGATCGGTCTGCCCGCCGATTACATCGAATCGATCATCCGTTGAACGTCATGACATCCACTCTTCCTGCATCGATGCAATATATCGATCACGGCACGGGCGGCGCGCCCGACTGCATGCGGCTCGTGCAAGGACCGCTGCCCTCGCCGGGCCCGAACGACGTGCTGATCGAAGTCGCCTACGCGGGCGTGAACCGCCCGGACGTACTGCAGCGCTCGGGCTCCTATCCGCCGCCGCCGGGCGCATCGCCGCATTTGGGGCTCGAGGTGTCGGGGCGCGTCGTCGCGACGGGCGCGGGCGTCACGCAATGGCGCGCGGGCGATGAAGTCTGTGCGCTCGTGCCAGGCGGCGGTTACGCGCAATACTGCATCACGGATGCATCGCATTGTCTGCGGGTGCCCAAAGGCCTCACGCTGCTTCAGGCCGCGGCCTTGCCCGAAACCTACTTCACCGTGTGGACCAACGTATTCGAACGCGGCCGCCTGCAGGCGGGAGAGACGTTTCTCGTGCACGGCGGATCGAGCGGCATCGGACTGACCGCGATCCAGCTCGCGCACGCGTTCGGCGCGCGCGTCATCACGACCGTCGGCAACACGGAAAAAGCGCGGGCGTGCCGCGAAGCGGGCGCGGATCACGCGATCAACTATCGCGATGAAGATTTCGTCGATGCCGTCGCGAAGCTCACCGATGGCGAGGGCGTGAACATCATCCTCGACATGGTCGGCGGCGACTACATCGCGCGCAACATCCGCGCGCTCGCGCTCGAAGGCCGGCTCGTGCAGATCGCCTTTCTCGAAGGCAGCCGCATCGAACTGGATGCCATGCCCATCATGCTGCGCCGCCTCACCTTCACGGGCTCCACCTTGCGCGCGCGCAGCATCGAACAGAAAGCGGCGATCGCGCAGGCGCTGCACGCCCACGTGTGGCCGCTGCTCGAAAGGGGCCGCGCGCTGCCGGTGATTCATCGCGTGCTGCCTTTTGCGGACGTGCAGGCCGCGCACGAGCTGATGGAATCGAGCAAGCATATCGGCAAGATCATGCTGAAAGTGGGAGACCAATGACATGCGGCACGACAAGCGCGTGGTTCTGATCACGGGCGGCAGCGGCGGTATCGGCGAGGCGCTCGTCGAGCGCTATGCGCGAGATGGCGCGGCGGTCGGCATCGTCGACGTCAATGAGGAAACGGGCGCGGCGCTCGCACAGCGTCTCACCGGTGCGGGCCTGCGCGTGCATTTCGCGCACGCCGACGTCGGCGATTTCGCCGCGTGCGAGGCCGCATGCCGCGCGATCGAAGCGGCGCTCGGTCCGGTCGATACACTCGTCAACAACGCGGGCATCTCGCCGAAGCACGCAGGCAAGCCGATGCCGATCTGGCAGATGGCGCCCGACGAATGGCGCCGCGTGATGGACGTGAACGTGAACAGCGTCTTCAACTTCTGCCGCATCCTTGCGCCGGGCATGGTGGAGCGGCGCTTCGGGCGCATCGTGTCGATGTCGTCGGTGGCGGGCAAGGCGTATCTCGACATCGTCGCCGCGCATTACAGCACGACGAAGGCCGCGCTGATCGGCATGACGCGGCATCTCGCGGGCGAGCTCGGACCGCACGGCATCACGGTGAACGCAATCGCGCCGGGGCGCATCGATACGCCGCTCGTGCGCGGCGTCGCGCGCGAAGCCAACGAAAAGGTCGCACAGGAAACGCCGTTGCGACGCCTCGGCGCGCCTGACGAAGTGGCATCGACGTGTCTCTTCCTCACGTCCGACGAAGCTGCGTTCGTCACCGGACAAGTGATCGATGTCGCCGGCGGATGGCTGATGACATGACGAATGCGCTCTGGCGGACCATCGGCTTTCCGGGGCGATATACACAGGGTCCGGGCGCGCTGGCCGCGCTCGGCTCGACGCTCGCGGAGCTCGGCGCGCGCCGCGCGTTCGTGCTCGTCGATGGCGCGGTAGCCGCCCGCGTGTCGGCTGACGTCACGCGATCGCTCGAAGAAGCGCGCGTCGCCCCGCACATCGCGGCGTTTCCGGGCGAATGCACGGCGGCGGTCATCGCGAAGCTGAGCGACGAAGCGCGCAAAGCACACGCCGATGCCGTCGTGGCAATCGGCGGCGGCAAGACCATCGACACCGCGAAGGGCGTTGCGCGGGCGCTGGACGTGCCGATCGTGGTCGCGCCGTCCGCCGCGTCGAGCGATGCGCCGACGAGCCGCCTCATCATCCTGTATGACGAGGCGCATCGTGTTGCCGGCATCGAGATGCTGCCGCGCAATCCCGATGCCGTGATCGTCGATACCGCGCTGATCGCCGCCGCGCCCGCGCGTCTGTTCGCGGCCGGCATCGGCGATGCGCTGAGCAAGAAGTACGAAGCCGCGCAATGTCAGCGCGCCGCCGGTCTGAATTCATACGGCACGCCGCCGCTGCCGGGCGCCTTGCTGCTCACGCGCGCGACGCTTGCCACCTTGCTCGACGACGGCGCGCGCGCCTACGCCGATGTCGGGCGCGGCGACCTCACCGATGCCGTCGAACGCGTGGTCGAAGCGACCGTGCTTTTGAGCGGCGTCGGCTTCGAAAGCGGGGGGCTGTCGCTCGCGCACGCGCTGATTCGCGGTCTCACGGCGATCCCCGCGATGGCCTCGATGATGCACGGCGAACTGGTCGCGTTCGGCACGCTTGTACAATTGTTCGTCGAGGATTCATCGCCCGAGGACATTGAACCGTTGGCCACGCTTATGACCGCAGTCGGATTGCCGCTCACGCTCGCGCAACTGGGGCAGCACGCCCCGCTCACATCCGTGGAGCTGTCGCTCATCGCCGAGGCGACGCTCGCCACGCGCTACAGCCGGCACATGATGCCGCCATTGACGGCGCAAAGGCTGATCGAAGGCATCGCTCGCGCCGATGCATACGGACGCACGCGCAGCGCGCCATGAAGCCGACCCGCGCCACGCTCGCCGATGTCGCGCGGCTCGCGGGCGTATCGCTCGGCAGCGCGTCGCGGGCCTTGTCCGTACCGGACCAGGTCAAGCCGCAGACGCTTGCGAACGTGCAGCGCGCCGTCGAACAACTCGGCTACGTGCGAAACGGCGCGGCGCAGGCGCTCGCCTCACGCAAGACGCGCACGGTCGCGGCCATCTATCCGACGCTCAATAACCCCATTTACGCCGATTCCATTCAGGCGCTTCAACAAACGCTGTGGGGCTATGGATATCAGCTGCTGATTGCGAGTCACGAATACAAGCCGGCGCGCGAACTCGAGGTGCTGCGCGCGATTCTCGAGCGCGGCGTGGACGGGCTCGTGCTCGTCGGCACCGATCATCCTCCCGAAGTCTTCGCGCTCACGCGTCAATACGACTTGCCCTATGTGCTTACCTGGTCGGTGGACGAAACGCAGTATCCGCACTGCGTCGGCTTCTCGAACTTCGAGGCCGCTTACCAGTTGGCACGGCGCATCGTCGGATTCGGGCATCGGCGCGTGGCCATGTGCGGCGGCTCCACGTTCGGAAATGAACGCGTGCGCGCGCGGCAGGCAGGCACGCGCGCCGCGCTCAGGGAAGCAGGCCTCGACCTGAGACCCGAATGGATCGTGGAAGCACCGTTCACGTTCGAAGGCGGACGGCAGGCGCTGCGCGAACTCTGGGGCGGCGAAGTGCACCCCAGCGTCGTGATATGCGGCACGGATCTGCAGGCCATCGGGCTGCTCGACGAATGCCGCGCGAAAGGCATTGGCGTACCCGAAGATCTTTCGGTGACCGGGTTCGACGACATCGAACAGGCACGGCTCACTCAGCCGCCGCTGACGACGGTGCGCGTGCCATCGCTGGAGATCGGCGCTCGCGCGGCACGGCATCTGATGGCCCTGATCGACGGCAAGGACGGTGACAATGAACTCGTGCTCGAAGCGCCCGTTGTGGAACGGGGCACGCTTTCGGAGCCCGCGCAAGGCGAGTCGGAAGTCTGATCGGACCGCTCAGCCCATGTTGTCGCATAGAATCGCCCAGCTCGCGCAGCCGTGGCGCGAGCGGCCGCACCATCCTTTCCCAGATGCGACTCACGCCCGAGGAATCGCGGCGTTGTCTCGTCGTTTCCGAACAGGACATGGAGGCGGTGACGAACGACATCGAACGAATTCGCGCCAGGGGATTCGGCACGCGCCATCACGAATTGATCGAGGGCACCGTAGTCGGCGCAGCGCCGTTCTTCAACAGCGCCAATCAGGTAGCGGGTTAGATCTGCATCTTTGGCCCCGGCGTCCGGGTCACGGAAGAGATCTTCGACCCTAGGCTGGCCGCCCTTCGCCTTCGGCATCCGCGCCGCCCCGCATGACGTGCGTCGCAATCAGGTCGACCAGCGAGGCGAGATCCGCGGGCTTGATCAGATGATGATCGATGCCGGCCGACTTCGACCTGAGACGGTCCTCGTCCTGACCATAACCGCTCAACGCAATCAGAAGACAATCGCCGAGGTCGGTGTCGGCACGAATGGCCTTTGCAACTTCGTACCCGTTCATGCCTGGAAGGCCGATGTCGAGCACGGCAACCTGAGGCGCGAATTTGCTGGCGAGCGCAAGCGCGGAGACACCATCGTGCGTGCATTGCACCTGATATCCATGCAGTTCGAGAAAGACCTTGAGGCTCTCCGTGGACGCGACGGAATCGTCCACGACGAGCACCCGTGCGCCACCTCTGCGACGCATCGGAAGAATATCGGCGACAGGAGCCGGTATGCCGGTTGCAATCGATGCCGGCAACTCGACCGTGAACCTGGCGCCCCGTCCGCGGCCGGCGCTCCAGCAGCGGATCGAACCGCCGTGCAGCTCCGTCAGATGGCGGGCAAGCGTAAGCCCGATTCCCAAGCCGCCCTGCGCGCGATCCAGCGCGCTGTCGCCTTGCGCAAAGAGCTCGAAGACGCGCGGGAGCAGCTTCGAATCGATGCCCTCGCCGTCGTCGGTGACGGTGATCACCGCGTTCCCCTTCGAAAAAGCCGTCGAAAGATTGATGTGCCCGCCGGGCGGGGTGAACTTCGAGGCGTTGTTCAACAGATTCGCAATGACCTGCGTGAGACGAACGACATCGCCTTCCACCATCAGATCCCTCGTGCAGGTCTCGCAGGAGAACGCCTGCGAGCGGGCGGCGAAGTGCGGCCGGCTGGTTTCGATTGCACGATCGACCACGACTCGCAGCGAAAGCGGCTTGCGCTGCAACGCCACCGCGCCGCGCGCGATCCGCGATACGTCGAGCAGATCGTCGACGATGCGTACCATGTGATCGAGCTGGGTACCTATGATTCCGGTCGCCCATGACATGACCTTTGCATCGCCCGGCTCCGTGTTCTTCATCACGCTCACCGCGTTGGAGATGGGTGCAAGCGGATTTCGGAGTTCATGGGCCAGCATGGCGAGAAATTCATTCTTGCGCCTGTCCTCGTCACGCAGGGCGGAGAACAAGAACGCGTTCTCGAGCGCGATGGACGCACGGCTCACGAACTCGGTGACGATGGGCGCCCGCTGATGATCTCCCTCGCAGTGCACAGTCCCGAATGCGATGGCTGCCTTTCGCTGCGCGCCGCTCAAGAGCGGGTGAAATCTGATTTCCTCGAACTTGGCCGGGTTCTTCCCTTGCGCCTTGTCGCTTTGAAACTCGAAGATACGGTCCGCCCCGGCCCGGCACACGAGACTCTCGCCCTTGTCAACGGTCTGTCTCGCGAGCTCGAAAAATTGCTCCGTCGCAGCCATGGTCTCGATCGCACGACCGCTAGCCGGGTCGATCAGCGCGCGGACAGCCGGCCCCCAGCGCAGCGACGTCCTCGGGAGCTGTTCGCCGTCCAGTTCGAGATAGACGCAGGCGACGTCAGCCAGTGCCGGCACCGATGTATCGAGGATGCGGGAGAGAGTCGTCTGCACATCCAGCGAGCGCGTGAATAGATGACTCACGTGCGCCAGGAAATCGGCGCGCTGGCGAGCCTGATCGGCGGACGCGCGTTGCGCCTCCGCCCGCGCGAGTTCCTCGCGCTGCGCGGCCCGGGCGCGCAGCTCGCGGTTCATCCTGTACATCTGCACGAACACGCGTACCTTCGCGCTGAGAATCTCCGGCACGACGGGCGACGAGATATAGTCCACCGCCCCCAGCGAATAGCCTCGAGCCATTTCTGCATCGTCCACATACGCTGTGACGAAGATGATCGGGGTCGATGCCGTCCGACGATATGAACGCAGCATGCTGGCCGTCTCGAAGCCATCCATGTCGGGCATGTTCACGTCGAGCAATATGACGGCGAAGTCCTGTTGCAGCACCGCCTTCAGCGCCTGCCGCCCGGACGACACCGTCACCACTTCCTGATCCGGTCCCTCGAGCACCGTGCGCAGAACGACGTGCTGGCTCGGCAGGTCATCCACTACGAGGATGCTCACCTTCTCCTCCGGAGATGATTCGAACATGGCCATGGCCGGCGCTCCTAACGATGCAGCCACGCGTGCAGCACGGCAAGCAGGTCATCGCGGTTGACCGGCTTCGAGAGGTAATCCCACGCGCCTGCCTCGATACACTTTTCGCGATCGCCCTTCATCGCTTTGGCCGTGACTGCGATGATCGGCAATGCCTTGCCTACCGGTCGCTTGCGGATTTCCCGCATCGTGGCGAGGCCGTCCATCTCGGGCATCATGATGTCCATCATGACGATCTGGATCTCGGGATCGGACTCCACCTGCCGTATCGCATCGCGCCCGTTGTCGGCCCAGACCTGACGCATGCCGAGATCCTCCATGATCGTCGCGAGCGCAAAGATGTTGCGCATGTCGTCATCGACGATCAGTGCCTTGACGCCCTTCAACGCGTTCTGTGACGCCCGCAACGCCTGCAGCATGGCGCAGTGCTCCTGGCTGAGGCGCTTTGCATCGATGTGCAGCGCGGCGACGCTCAGATCGAGCAATTGATCGGGGCTCGCCGCTTGCAGGGCGACGAACCCGTCCCTGACGCGCTGCCAGCGTGCAGGCGGGACCGGGCCCGCCGCGCTCACGATGACCGGCAATGGCGAAAGGGCTTCGCGCGAAGCAACTGCCGCTTCGATGTCTTCGGGTGAAATGCCCGCAATGTCGTCAGCGAGCACCAGCGCGTCAATGGCTGGAGACGAGAGTTGCTTTAGCAACTCCTCGCGAGAGCTTGCCGACACGACCGCGGCCGGCAAGGCCTGCAACGCACTGGAAAGCAACTCCCGCTCATTCGGCGACGAAAGCGCCACGAGAACGACGCGTCGCTCTGCTTCGATGTATCGGGCCAACGCAGCGAGCGCGTTATCCAGGATCGCCTGGGACTCGACCGGTTTGGACAGAAAGGCGAGAGCACCGGACCGTAGCGCGCGGTCACGCGATTCATCGGTCGAGATCACCCACACCGGAATGTGCCGGGTGGCCATGTCGTTCTTGAGCCGCGCGAGAACCTGCCATCCGTCCATATCGGGCAGAAACAGATCCAGCGTGATGAGGTCCGGTTTGAACTGGTCGGTCAGCGTCAAGGCGTAGGCGCCGAATGCAGTGGTGAGCGCCTTGAATCCGCGCTGCCGCGCCGCTTCGACCATCACGCCCGCGAATGCCGGATCGTTTTCGACAATCAGCGCAACCCGATCGCCCTGAACGATGTTGTCACGGTCGTCGATAAGGTGTGCGGCCGATACCTCGTGCGCAACCTCGATAGTCATCTCTGACTGCGCCGCCAGGTCCACGACCGCAAAGCTCGCGCGGGGCGAGCCACCCGGAACGGGCTCGCGTCCCTCTTCCCGCCGCATCAGCTTTCTTCGCCCGCTTCTGCCGAGATCGTTGGTGCGCGGCAAGAACAGCGTGAACGTGCTGCCCTCATTCGGCGTGCTGGTGAGGCGGATTTCGCCGCCCAGCAGCTTGGACAGTTCGCGGCTGATCGCGAGCCCCAGTCCCGTGCCGCCGTATTTTCGGCTGGTGCTGCCATCGGCCTGCTGGAAAGCCTCGAATACGATCTGCTGCTTGTCCGCCGAAATGCCGATGCCGGTGTCCTGAACTGAAAAAGCGATCACACTGCCTGCGCTGTTCAGCGCCTGATTGTCCTCGCTCCATCCGCCCCGCGCATGCTCGATCGTCAGTGATACGTGTCCGTGATGCGTGAACTTGAAGGCATTGGAGAGGAGATTCTTCAGAATCTGCTGCAGACGCTTGAGGTCCGTCACGATCGAGACGGGTACACCGTCGCCGAGATGAATGACGAATTCGACATGGCGCGCTTCAGCAACGTGCCGGAAGGTGCGCTCGACATATGTCGTCATGTCGGCGAGGCGGTGCTCCGCAACGTCCAGAACGACCGTGCCGGACTCGATCTTCGAAAGATCCAGAATGTCGTTGATGAGCATCAGCAGGTCGTTCCCCGAGGAATGAATGGTCCGCGAGTATTCGATCTGCCTGGTAGACAGGTTGCCGTCGGGATTCTTGCAGAGATGATCGGACAAAATGAGCAGGCTATTGAGCGGCGTGCGCAGTTCGTGCGACATGTTGGCGAGAAACTCCGACTTGTATTTCGACGTCAGGGCAAGCTGCTTCGCTTTGTCCTCGAGCGCCTGGCGTGCCTGCTCGACCTCCGAGTTCTTGCGCTCGACTTCCTGGTTCTGATGCGCGAGCAGCCGCGCTTTTTCCTGTAGTTCCTCGTTGGTCTGCTGAAGCTCTTCCTGCCGGCTCTGCAGCTCCTGTGCAAGCGATTGCGACTGCTTGAGCAAGTCCTCCGTACGCGTGTTCGCTTCGATCGTATTGATGACGATGCCGATACTTTCAGTCAGCTGATCGAGAAACGCCAGGTGAGTCGAATTGAAGCATTCGAGCGAGGCCAGTTCGATCACGCCTTTGACCTGGCCTTCGAAAACGATCGGCATCACAAGTACGTTTTGCGGCACGGCGCTCAGCAGACCCGATTCGATCCGGTAGTCGGTGGACGCCGACGGCGCGAGCAGAATCTTGCGCTTCTCGAACGCGCACTGACCGACGAGTCCCTCACCCAGCTGAACCTGCTTGCCGTGCGAGCGATGGCCTTCGGACGCGTAGCTCGCCACGAGCCTCAGCGAAGCGGCCTCATCGACCATGTCGAATACGAAGAATTCGGCTTGTTGCACGCCGACGACTGGCGCAAGCTCGGACAAAATGAGCTGGCCGACGGTGACCAGGTCCTTCTGCCCCTGCAGCATGCGGCTGAACTTCGCCAGATTCGTCTTGAGCCAGTCCTGCTCCGTGTTGAGCTCGGTCGTGTCCTTCAGGTTGCGAATCATCTCGTTGATGGTGTCCTTGAGCGCCGCGACTTCGCCAAGCGCCTCGACGGTGATCGAACGAGTCAGGTCGCCTTGCGTCACCGCCGTCGCCACCTCGGCGATTGCGCGAACCTGCGTCGTCAGATTCGCCGCAAGCTGATTCACGTTTTCCGTCAGCCCTTTCCACGTGCCCGCAGCGCCAGGCACCTTGGCCTGTCCGCCGAGCTTGCCTTCGACACCCACTTCGCGCGCGACGGTCGTCACCTGGTCGGCGAACGTGGCGAGCGTGTCCGTCATGCTGTTGATCGTGTCGGCGAGCGCCGCGATTTCGCCCTTTGCCTCCACCGTGAGCTTGCGGCCCAAATCGCCGTTCGCCACGGCGGTCACGACTCGCGCGATGCCGCGAACCTGGCTCGTCAGGTTGCCCGCCATGAAGTTGACGTTGTCGGTCAGGTCCTTCCACGTGCCCGCGACGCCCTGCACGTCCGCCTGACCGCCGAGCTTGCCCTCGGTGCCGACCTCGCGCGCCACACGCGTCACCTCGGACGCAAACGAACGCAGCTGATCGACCATCGTGTTGATGGTGTTCTTCAGTTCGAGGATCTCGCCCTTGACGTCCACGGTGATCTTCTTGGACAGATCGCCTGCCGCCACCGCTTTCGTCACGTCGGCGATGTTGCGGACCTGGCTCGTCAGATTGCCTGCCATGAAGTTGACGGAATCGGTCAAATCCTTCCATGTGCCGGCGACGCCCTGCACATCCGCCTGTCCGCCGAGCTTGCCCAACGTGCCGACTTCGCGCGCGACTCGCGTCACTTCGGATGCGAAGGAACTGAGCTGATCGACCATGGTGTTGATCGTGTTCTTCAGTTCGAGAATCTCGCCCTTGACGTCCACGGTGATCTTCTTCGACAGATCACCCGCGGCTACCGCCTTCGTCACGTCCGCGATGTTGCGAACCTGACTGGTCAGGTTGCCGGCCATGAAATTGACGTTATCGGTGAGATCTTTCCAGGTTCCGGCGACGCCCTGCACGTCGGCCTGTCCTCCCAGCTTGCCTTCAGTGCCGACCTCGCGAGCCACTCGCGTCACTTCCGAAGCAAACGAGCGCAACTGGTCGACCATGGTGTTGATCGTGTTCTTGAGCTCGAGGATTTCGCCCTTCACATCGACGGTGATCTTCTTGGAAAGGTCGCCCGCCGCCACTGCCGTCGTCACATCGGCGATGTTGCGCACCTGCGCGGTCAGATTGCTGCCCATCGAGTTGACCGAGTCGGTCAGATCCTTCCAGGTTCCCGCTACGCCTTGCACATCGGCCTGGCCGCCCAGCTTGCCTTCGGTGCCGACCTCGCGTGCAACGCGCGTGACCTCCGAGGCGAACGAACGCAACTGATCGACCATCGTGTTGATGGTGTTCTTCAGTTCGAGAATCTCGCCCTTGACGTCCACGGTGATTTTCTTCGAGAGATCGCCCGCGGCAACCGCCGTCGTCACCTCTGCGATGTTGCGCACCTGTGCCGTCAGGTTGCCGCCCATCGAATTCACCGAATCAGTCAGGTCCTTCCACGTTCCCGCGACGCCCTGCACGTCGGCCTGGCCGCCCAGCTTGCCTTCGGTCCCGACTTCGCGGGCCACGCGCGTCACTTCCGAGGCGAAGGAACTCAATTGATCGACCATGGTGTTGATCGTGTTCTTGAGCTCGAGGATTTCGCCCTTCACGTCGACGGTGATCTTCTTCGAAAGATCGCCGGCCGCGACTGCCGTTGTCACGTCCGCAATGTTGCGCACCTGCGCGGTCAGGTTGCTGCCCATCGAGTTCACCGAATCGGTGAGATCCTTCCACGTTCCGGCGACGCCTTTCACGTCGGCCTGACCGCCGAGCTTTCCTTCGGTGCCCACTTCGCGCGCCACGCGCGTCACTTCTGACGCGAACGAGCGCAACTGATCGACCATCGTGTTGATGGTGTTCTTCAGCTCGAGAATTTCGCCCTTGACGTCCACGGTGATCTTCTTCGACAGGTCGCCGGCCGCCACGGCCGTCGTGACTTCTGCAATATTGCGAACCTGGCTCGTCAGATTGCCCGCCATGAAGTTGACGTTGTCGGTCAGGTCTTTCCACGTGCCCGCGACGCCCTTGACGTCCGCCTGACCGCCGAGCTTCCCTTCGGTGCCGACCTCGCGCGCCACGCGCGTCACTTCGGAAGCGAAGGACCGCAACTGATCGACCATCGTGTTGATGGTGTTCTTCAGTTCGAGAATCTCGCCCTTGACGTCCACGGTGATCTTCTTCGACAAGTCGCCGGCGGCGACCGCCTTCGTGACTTCCGCGATGTTTCTGACCTGGCTCGTCAGATTGCCGGCCATGAAATTGACGGAATCGGTCAGGTCTTTCCATGTCCCGGCCACGTCCTGCACGTCTGCCTGACCGCCGAGCTTGCCTTCCGTGCCGACCTCTCGCGCCACACGCGTGACCTCTGCGGCAAAGGTGCCGAGCTGCTCCACCATCCGGTTGATGATCTTCGCCGTGCGCAGGAATTCGCCTTCGAGCGCACGTCCGTCGGCTTCGAGGGCCATGCTTTTGCTGAGATCGCCTTGCGCTACGGCGCCGATCACGCGCGCCACCTCGCTCGTGGGGTGAACGAGATCGACGATGAGGGAATTCACCGAGTCGATCGATCGGCGCCAGAAGCCCCGGGGATCGGGCAGTGTGGCGCGCTCGTAGATGCGGCCTTCCTTGCCGACTGCCTGGCTGAGTCGCGCGAGCTCATCCGACATGCGGATGTTCTGGTCGACGACGTCATTGAAGACATCCGCAAGCTTGCCGTGCAAGCCGGTCCAGTCGGCGGCGAGCGACGCCCCTTCTCCCTTTCTCAGCGCGATGAGCGCCGTGTGAATGTCCCGAGTACGTGCGTGCGCGGTATCGGTCGCCTCGAGCAGCGCGTTGGCTTCACGCGCCTGTTGCAGCCAGAAGCCGCTCAACCCTTCTTCATCAACGCGGCCCGCAGCACCCAGGCTTGCCGCGGTGTTGCCGGTTGCGCGTCCGAGCGCCAGCCCTTGACGCACACATTGGTCGGCCAGCATGTTCAGCTCGACGGCTAGCTGTCCTTTTGCACCGGTCCAATCGGCAGGCAACTTCTGAACGGGTTCGCCTTCCCGCAAGGCGGCGACCGTCCGCAGCATGAGTTGGACTTCGCGGTCCGTCAGCGTGTTTGCCTCTTCCGATATGGTGTTCATACGATTCCCTTGTAGGCTGGCTTGCTCTTGTAGCGCATCAGGCTGGAGTTGTAGGAAACCGAGTTTCGGCTTCAGCAGGTCGCCCGTTTGCGTTCGCGCGCGATGCTATATCAATACACATTAAGCGATGCTGAAAGCGACGGCGCATCCAATTACTGAGACGAAACGCGCTCAGTTCGATGGCGGAACGGTATTAGTTACCACGTCGCAAGAGAGTATGCATTTACTTGGGAGCCGGCGCCATCGATGATCTCGGCCACGACAAAAGTCACCTTGAACCGCTCACGCGCTTTCCCTTCGACCATAGGAAGATCGACCGGCGATTTTCCAATCACAGGTGCGCCGGGTCGGAGCCGGTTGGAGTACCGTTCGCGCAAGGATATCTGTATCGGCGGCCGTTGAAGGCACAACTACTCGCAGCGTCCTTAACGCATGCGAAGCGACGACCGACTGACTTGACAGCCGTTTGGACAGAGGATGTAAAAGCGGTCGAATATTTCTGTCGTGGGCTTTAACGTTTCTAAAGCTGCACGTTGGCAAACTCGTCGGCGGCCGGTTGTCCGGGCCCGGATATGGGCGACGTGCCGAACAGGTCGGAGCGGATCAAAAAGATATCCGCAAAAGGCGTTCGCGACGCCCTTTGACGAATATAGGCCGTCCTCAGCCCCGCTCAGAAGAATCAGCGTCGTGTGCGACGCGTCGCCATCGTGCCATCGATACTTTGATCGAGACGGCATGCGCGCTCGGGCTCAATGGAAGCCGCCCTGGTGTAACTGCTTGATGATCAACGTCGCGAGATAGCGCGGTTCATCGAACATCGTGGCGAGTTCGAAAAAGAACAGAAAGGCAAGCATGTAACCCGCGGCCGGCCGATATTCCATGAATCGCACGAAGAACGGCGCAAAGCGGGTGCGTATCGGCGCGCGCGAGAGGAGCCATGCGCAGACGGCGCCGATGGCCGCCCCTCCGATGACGTCAGTCGGATAATGCAACCCCAGATAAACGCGAGGCAGACACACGAAGACCACGCAATGCACAATCGCGAGCACACCGATCCATCGCCAGACCAGGAAAATGCCGACGGCTATCGCCATCCAGAGCGAGGCATGGTCGCTGGGAAACGAACTCCACAGGCGCATGCCTTCACCGGTCTTGTCGGCCAACGGAAACGACAAATGAATGGAGGGGTCGTAAAGCGGACGGAGTCGAAACGGCAGCGTCAGCGCGAACAAGCGGCCGAGCAAGAATGCCAAGAGCCCGGCGCATAGGATCGCGACGACAGTCTCACGGCGCCATTGCTGTGCTTCTCCCGGCTGGAACCACATGGCACACAGAATGGCTAGCGGGACCACGCCTTTAGTAAAGTTGAAATCAGCGATCGCGTGAACCGTGTGAGTGAACACGAAGGACGATGCCGCGATATGGACAACCCAGGTTTGAACTGCCGTATCAAAAGCGGTCATGCCTCGCGTCTCCGTCAGAAATATGTCGTTAGTATTAAAGCGTACGTTTGCGGCGGTGCAATCGTACGTTGAATACCGCGCATAAATCAGAGGATTGTGCTGGCGATGCGTTCAAGCGAGCGTCCGAGCGCTTCTAATGGCGCGCCAGGCAACGGCGCCTTTCGTTGGGATTACACCGGGTCGGTGTCTCGCCTTACTGGACCCATTCGATGGCTCAAACGGGCGATAACCGCCCTTGCTCATCGGATAGGTCGGCAAGCCGGTTGTCCCAGAGCCGGCGTTTCTCATCCCGGCGCATCAGGGTTGGCGTTTGCTGCGGCCGCCAGCGGGCTTGCCGGCCGGCGTAGTTGAACCCGCCACTGGCTTGCTGGCAGGTTTGCTGCGTCGCTTTTGTGCGCTGAATGGATTAGCGCCGGACAGGCTTGTGCCTGTTCCGCCGGCCACAGCGCGCTGCGCGGCAGGCTTGCGTTTGTCCTCGCCGCTTTGCGGGCGCGTTTTTTTGGTGAGCTTTTGCATGGCGCCCGGCGCAGCTTGCGGCACTTTGGGCTTCTTGGGTTTTTTGGGTTTCTTGATGATCTGGCCCGTCGCGCTGGTTTGCGGCACGCGATGTTCGGCTTCAAAGCCCGGCTCTTCTTCGCGCGGCAGTGTTTGCCGAATCAACGCTTCAATCGCAGCCAGTTGCGGCGCTTCATCGGCACACACGAGGGACACCGCCACGCCGCTTGCGCCCGCACGGCCGGTACGCCCAATACGATGCACATAGTCTTGGGCCACGATCGGCAGATCGACGTTGATCACCAGCGGCAGGTCGTCGATATCCAGCCCGCGCGCGGCCACGTCGGTGGCGACCAGCATATTCACTTCGCCCGTCTTGAAGCGCTCCAGGGCACGCAGGCGCGCGGGTTGCGGTTTGTCGCCGTGAATGGTGTCGACCGCATAGCCCGCTTCATCCAGCATGGCCGCCAGGTAATCCACGCCATTGCGTGTTTTGACGAACACCAGCGCGTGCTCCCACTTGTTCTCAGCCACAAGGTGCATGAAGAGTTCAGGTTTGTTCCGCTTATCGACCGGCACCACCCATTGCTCGATGTTGCCGGCCGCGGCATTGGGCGGGCTGACGCTGATATTGACGGGGCTGCGCAGAATGCTCGCCGCGATGGCGCGAACATCATCGGAAAACGTGGCGGAGAACAGCAGGGTCTGTCGCCGAGCGGGCAAGGCAGCAAAGACGGCGTCGAGTTCGCGCGCAAAGCCCAAATCCAGCATGCGGTCGGCTTCATCCAGCACCAGCGTTTGTACTTCATCAAACTGCACGGCGTTCTGGCGATTGAGATCCAGCAAACGGCCCGGCGTGGCAACGAGCACATCCACGCCTTTGCGCAACTTCATCATCTGCGGGTTGATACTCACACCGCCGTAGGCGGACAGAAATCGTAAGTCGAGGTCTTTGCCGTACTCGATAAAGCTTTGCAGCACTTGTTCGGCCAGTTCACGCGTGGGCACCAGAACCAGAACGCGCGCGCGATTGCTGGACACCGCCGGGCCATGTTGCATCAGCCGTTGCAAAAGCGGCAACGCGAAACCCGCCGTCTTGCCAGTGCCGGTCTGTGCCGCCGCCATGACGTCCTTGCCACTGAGCACAACAGGAATCGCCTTGACCTGCACCGGCGTAGGTGTCTGGTAATTGAGGCGCTGCAAATTACGCAGCAACGGATCGATCAGGCCAAGCGAGGCAAAAGACATGCACGTATTCCGGGGTAAAACCGCAATTTTAGCGGTTACCGCGTTGATCGCGCCGCGCAGGCCGATCGACGCCAGGGACGCCTCAGGTGCTTGGTCAGACTCTGTCTCGAACTGAACTTGAACCTCGTCATCGACGGAAGGAAGCCATTCTCCAGGCCCGAAACACGCGCGGTGAAACGATCCTTCCGTCAGGGCAATCTATACCAGCGCTAATGAAATTCCGGCACGCATCAGTAGTCCCACTGCACCGGTATGAAACGAAAGCCGTCACCGTTCTTTGCGACGTGACCGATGGACGGGAACGCGATATGTGCAGCGGCCAGCAGAGCGCCCGTTTCAGCGGCTTCGTCCAGCAGCGCCACCCGTACGTCCGCGGCCACTTCGGGATCGTGCTCGAAGCCATTCTGCCAATCGGGATGGTCGAAACCGACTTCGAAGATCGCGTCGCCTACGAAAGTCAGCCTTTCTCCGCCTGATGCGACGTCCACGACGCAGTGTCCCGGTGTGTGCCCACCCGTCACGCGCGCCTTCACGCCCGCCGCGACCTCGACGGTCTGATTGAACTGCACGATGTTTTCGCTGTATCGCTCCATGAACTTCGCGGCAGCCTTGCGAAGCGCGGGGGGCACCGTTTCCGGCATCACTGTCCTGGTGAAGTCCGGATTCTTCCAGAATTCCACTTCCGCAGCCGACACGTGGATGCGCACGTCGGGGTTCAGCCTGGCCTTGACTCCGTCGACGTTCAGCCCACCGACGTGATCCATGTGCATATGCGTAATCACGATATCGGTGATCGCTGCCAGGTCGATGCCGGCCGATTCCAGGCGCATGACCGATCGACCGGCACGCGTGAAGTATTCGAAACCGTCACCCACGCCTGAGTCGATCAGGATTACGCGTTCTCCGCTGCGCACGAGCGCAATATTCAACGCCCAGTCGAACGTGTCACGTTGCAGGAAACGACCGTCGAACCAATCATTGCGGTCAGCTTCGCTCGCGTTAGTGGACATGGTGGAGGTGGGCAGCGGCAGAATGCCGTCGCTGATCATGACGACGTCGACGTCGCCCACGCGCACGGCGTAGCGCGACGGCACGAGTTCGCCAGAACCTTCTTTGCCAAAGCTGGCGGTAACCGGCCGGACGTTGCGGGTTGTTTCTCTCATTTCAGTACTCCTTTTCCTTCGGTGGGTAAGCCGCACTGGGTAGCCGGTTCACAAGCACCGTCACGTATTTGACGCTTCGCTTTGCCCGTGATTCGACCGACCGCGTGACAGATGCTACTCATGAGAGAAGATCGCCAGTAGCATCGCGATTGCGTACAGGATGTTGTCCCACCGGCAACAATCAACGAGGACCGGTACGACGGCGCCGGCCTCGGCTTTGTCGACGGCCTCACGCGGTCATGAGTCTCGCCTCCTCACCAACGAGCGTCCGGTGCGGGCCATCGTCGTGCAGCGCCCGCGCGATCGGCATGGTTCGCTCTATTCAAGAAAGCGTGCCGATCGCTTCGCTACTCGCCGCGCGCAAGGCTCGCCGCGACCGCCTCATCCGCGCATTGCAACAAGCCCTGAATCAGGCGCGCTCGCGGCGATGCCCTTTGCCACACCATGCCGAAGCGGCGCGGTTCCGTCCGAACCGGCAACGCGAGCCGCGCGACGGAAAGCGCCGACGTCATCGGCGAGACGATGTCCGGCACCAGCGACACGCCGAGGCCGCGATCGACCATCATCGCAATCGCCATCAGCGCGTTCAGCTCGAAAAGCTCGTGCGGCACGATGCGTGCGGCCTGCAAGTACCGATCCGCCTGCTTGCCGCCGCCGAGCGTGCGGTCATAGCGGATGAACGGCTCGCGCCGCAGCAGTTCGTGCGGGTCTTCGTGCGCAAGCCGCGCCGGCGCGAGCACGACGAGCGGCTCCTCGCGCAGCAGATGCCAGTCGTATGCCTTGGGCAGCGCGAACGCGGGATGCAGGCAGATGGCGACATCGAGATCGCCGCGTTGCAGCGTGTCGTAAAGCTCCATCGAGGTGCCCGCGCGAATCAGCAACTTCGCGCGCGGGAATTCGCGCGCGAAATTGGCCAGCACATCGGGCAGCAGGCTCAGAAGCGCCGTCGTGATCGTGCCGATGCGCAGTTCACCCGTCGCCTCGCCTTCGAGCGCATGCGCCTTCAGATCCGCGAAATCCGCGACGAGACCCCGCGCCCGCTCGATCACGCGATGCCCCGCCTCGGTCGGCATCACGGTGCGGCCGGAGCGCACGAAGAGCGCGATGCCCAGTTCGCGCTCGAGCGCCGACATCTGCTGCGCGATCGCCGCCGGCGTAACGCCGACGCGGCGCGCGGCCTCCGCCATCGATCCCGTATCGACGACGAGCAGCAGATTGGAGAGAAATGCCGTGTCCATCGGATAGATTTACTTTTCTTTAAAGATAGCTGTGGATAGTTTATCTAAAACGTGAGCATCCGTAGACTGGGCGGCATATCGAAATGAAGGGAGACACATGAGAAGCAAGCTCTTCGTGCCGGCCTCGCGCCCGGAACTCTTCGCCAAGGCGCTCGCGAGCGCCGCCGACGCCCTCTCGTTCGATCTGGAAGACGCTGTTTCGCCTGAGCGCAAACCGCAGGCGCGCGCCGATTTGCGCGCGCTGCTCGCCACCGACGACGCCCTCGCGAGCGACAAGACGCTCATCGTGCGCGTCAATGCGCTATCGACGCCGCACTTCGCCGCCGATATCGACGCCGTCGCGCGCAACGGCGTGTCCCTGATCAATCTGCCGAAGCCCGAGCATCCCGACGACGTGCTGGCGGCCGCCGCGGCCCTCGAAGCCGCCGAGCGCGCGAACGGCGTCACCACGCCGATCGGCCTGCTGCTCAACGTCGAGTCGCCGCGCGCATTGCACATTGCCGCGGAACTGGCGCTCGCGCATCCGCGCGTCGCGGGCTTGCAACTCGGCCTGGGCGACCTGTTCGAGCCGCTTTCGATCGCGCGTCGCGAAACGGCCGCGATCCAGCAGGCGATGTTCGCGCTGCGCATCGCGGCAGGCGAAGCCGACGTCTTCGCCTACGACACCGCGTTCGCCGACATCAAGGACAGCGACGGCTTTCGCGCCGAGGCGCGGATGGCGCGCGCATTCGGTTTCATCGGCAAGAGCTGTATTCATCCGAGCCAGATCGCGATGGCGAACGACGTGTTCCGTCCATCCGATGACGACATCGCGCATGCGGTGCGCGTGGTCGAAGCCGCGCGCGAGGCGGATGCGAAAGGCATCGGCGCGTATCTCGTCGACGGAAAGATGATCGACCCGCCCTTTGTCGAGCGGGCACGCGTGCTCGTCGCGGATGCCGTGCGGCTGGGTCTGCTCTCTGAAGCTCAGCGCGCCTCGGCAAGAATCTGAAAGGAGAAGGTTTCATGGAACAGAACGTCGAACGCGGCGGGCCGCTGGCGGGCGTGCGCGTGCTGGATCTGAGCGCCTATATCGCCGGTCCTTACGGCTGCACGCTGCTCGCGGATCAGGGCGCGGAAGTCATCAAGATCGAACCGCCCGCGGGGGATAACCTGCGCAAGTATCCCTCGACGCTCGAAGGCGAAAGCCGCGCGTTTCTCGGCGTGAATCGCAGCAAGCGCGGGCTCGTGCTCGACCTCAAGCAGGCGGACGCGCTCGACGTGCTGATCGCACTCGTGAAAGAGGCCGACGTGCTCGTCCACAACTTTCGACCGAGCGTGCCCGCGCGGCTCGGCATCGCGTACGAGCAGCTGCGCGCGATCAATCCGCGCCTCGTCTATTGCGCGGTGACGGGCTATGGCGAAACCGGTCCGAACAAGGACAAGGCGGGCTACGACCAGGTGCTGCAAACGATGACCGGCATGTGCACGCTGCAAGGTGCGGCCGGCGGTCCTCCCGAAGTGCTTTACGGCTCGGTCGTCGATTACTACGCGGCGGCGCTCGTCGCATCGGGGGTGTCGTCGGCGCTGTTCGCGCGCGAAAAGACGGGCGAAGGGCAATACGTCGGCGTGTCGCTGCTGCGCAGCGCGCTCACGATGCAATCGGCGCGCATGATCTGGGCGGACGGCGAGCCGAAGGACGTCGGCCGCGACATGCGCTCGGGCGGCATCACCGGCATTCATCCGACGCGCGAAGGGTATCTCTATCTCTCCGCGAACACGCCGCATTTCTGGAAGTCGCTGTGCGCGCTGACCGGTCTCGATGCGCTCGCGGCCGACGAACGTTACGACACGGTGCGCAAGCGCGCGGTGCACCGCGATGAGATCGTGCCGAAGCTGCACGCCGCGCTCGCGCAACGCACGGCGCTCGAATGGGAAGCGCTTTTCGGCGATGCCGTTCCGTGCGCGGCCGCGCGCAGCGTCGAAGACATGTTCGACGATCCGCAAGTGCTCGCCGAGGACATGGTCGCGCGCTTCGACTATCCGGGCGTGGGCGCGTATCGCGGATTCAAGCATCCGGTGCGCTTCACTTCGACGCCCCTGCCCGAGCCGTTCGCCGCGCCCGCTTTCGGCCAGCACAGCGATGCGCTGCTGCGCGAAGCCGGCTTGAGCGATGCAGCAATCGAAGCGCTGCGTACGAAGCGCGCAGTGCTTTGAGCGGAGACTCTTCGTAATGAAATGCGATTCCCACATTCATATCTATGACCGCGCGTTCCTGAAGCCGGGCGATGCCCAGGTCTTCGTCGAGCATGCCGATGTCGCCGCGTACCGCCAGGTGCAGTCGAAGCTCGGCACGCAGCGCGTCGTGATCGTCACGCCGCGTGTGTACGGCACGGACAATGCCGTCACCGTCGACGCGATCCGTCAGCTCGGCATCGACAATGCGCGCGGCGTCGCGGTGCTCGATCCCGACGTCACCGACGACGAACTGGATGCGCTGAACAAGGGCGGCATTCGCGGCATCCGCTTCACGCTCTATACGGCGCAGAACGCGGCAGTCGGCTTCGACATGGTCGAGCCGCTCGCACGGCGCGTCGCGGAACTCGGCTGGCATGTGCAGCTGCACTGGACCGCGGAGCAGATCGTCGAGCACGAAGCGCTGCTGCATCGCCTGCCCGCGAAGATGGTCTTCGATCATCGCGCGCGCCTGCCGTCGAAAGACGGCGTGCGGCACGCGGCATTCGGCATCGTGCGCCGTCTCGCCGATGCGGGCCGCGCCTGGATCAAGCTCTCCGGTCCTTATCTCGACTCGGCGGCAGGCCTCGGCAACCGCTACGACGACATTACGCCGATGGCCCGCGCATGGGTGCAAGCCGTGCCCGAGCGCCTCGTGTGGGGAAGCGACTGGCCGCACGTGACGGAGACCCACAAGCCCGACGACGCGTTCCTGCTCGACCTGCTCGCCGAATGGGCCGAAGACGATGCGGCACGCGAACGCATCCTCGTCACGAATCCCGCCGTGCTCTACGGCTTCGCAATCTAAAAGAACAAAGACTTCAGGAGACACCGCATGAAATCCGCCGCCGCACCGACGCCCGTGCGCAAGACACGCTTCACCGAAGCGACCATCCGGCTCTTCGAGCGCGTCATCCCCGATCCTTTCGTGCTCGCGATACTGATCACCGCGATCGTCGCGGTGCTGTCGCTGATCTTCGCGCCACATGCTTCCGTGCCCAAAATGATCGGCGGCTGGTACAAGGGCTTCTTCGACATTTTCACGTTCGCGTTCCAGATCACGCTCGTGCTCGTCACGGGCCATGCGTTCGCGCACGCGCCGCCCGTGCAGCGCGTGTTCAAGGCGCTCGTGTCGATCGCGCGCACGCCCGCGCAGGCGGGCGCGCTTACCTTCGTGCTCGTCGCGGTGACATCGTTCTTCAACTGGGGCATGGGCCTCGTCGTCGCCGCCTTGCTGGCGCGCGAAGTGGCCAAGCGCATGCGCGTCGACTTCGCGTGGATCGTCGCGGCGGGCTTCTCCGGCTGGGTCGTGTGGGCGAGCGGCATTTCAAGTTCCATCGCGCTCGCGCAATCGACGCCGGGCAGTTCGATGAATGTCGTGCAAAAGCTGACGGGCGCCGTGCTGCCCTTCGGCGAGACGGTGTTCACGCGCTTCAATCTCGTGCCGACGCTCGTGATGCTCTTCGCCATGCCTTTCGTGCTCGCCTGGCTCAAGCCGCGCGATGAAGACGCCGTCGTGCTCGACACCGCCCGGCATCCCGACGAGCCGATCCGCAAGCGTCCCGACGGCAAGCTGAGCTTCGCGCGCTGGATCGAGCATTCGTGGATCGGCAGCGCGTTCATCGGCGCTGCGGGCATTGCGTTGATCGTCCTCACGCAGTTCCAGCACATCGCGTTTTCCGGCGTGAATGCAGTGATCTTCGTGATGTTCATCGCCGGTGTGATCCTTCACGGCTATCCGCTCGCCTATGCGGACGCGATCAGGAACGCGGCGAAGCAGACCGGCTCGATGATGCTTCAGTACCCGCTCTACGGCGGCATCATGGGCATGATGGATGCGACCGGCCTGCCCGACGTGATCTCGCACTTCTTCATCGCCATTTCCAACGCGCACACGCTGCCGTTCTGGAGCTACGTGTGCTCGCTCATCGTCACTTTCTTCATTCCGAGCGGCGGCGGACACTGGGCCGTGCAAGGTCCGTTCGTCGTGCCTGCCGCGGTCGCGCTGCACGCCTCGGTGCCCGCGACGACGATGGCCGTCGCGATGGGCGAGCAGGTCTCGAACATGATGCAGCCGTTCTGGGCCGCGCCCGTCGTCGCGATGGCGGGCGTCGGCGTGCAGCGTGTACTCGGCTTCACGGTGATGACGTTCGCCGTCGGCCTGATCGTCTACGGCGCGGCCTTGCTGATCTTCGTCTGAAGCGCGATGAACGGTGCGCATCGGCGGCGCGTGGCTGCCCTGACTCGCGCTGACGCCGGCGCAACGCTTCGACTACGCGTAGCGCCGCGCTTCGTCCATCAGTTCCGGCGTGCCGATGATCGCGTTGATCTCGTCGAAGTCGGCCATGCGCTCTTTCCACGGCGCACTCGTGCGATGCTCGCGCAGGCTGCCGTAGAAGCCTTGCAGCGCATGCGCGACCGCGCGCGCCGCGCCGCCCGGAAAGATCACGATGCGAAAGCCGCGTGCCGCCAGCGCATCGGCGCTCTGCACCGGCGTCTTGCCCCCTTCGACCATATTGGCGAGCAGCGGCACGCGTGAGGCGAAGCGCGCACAAGCCGCATCCATCTGCTCGGCCGAGCGCAGCGCTTCGATGAATAGCGCATCGACGCCCGTTTCCAGATAACGTTCGGCGCGTTCGAGCGCGGCATCGAGACCCTCCACCGCGAGCGCGTCCGTGCGAGCCAGAATGAGCGTGTCGCTGCGTTCACGCGCATCGAGCGCGGCGCGCAGTTTGCCGCACATTTGCGCGACGGGAATCACGCTCTTGCCGTCCAGATGACCGCAGCGCTTCGGGAAGGTCTGATCTTCAAGCTGAATCATCGCGGCGCCCGCGCGTTCGAAGCCACGAACCGTGCGCTTGACGTTCAGCGCATTCCCAAAGCCCGTGTCGGCATCCACGATGACCGGCAGCGACACCCGCTCGGTGATGCGCGCGAGCGTATCCGCGACTTCGGTGAAGGTCGTAAGACCCACGTCGGAGCGTCCCAGCTTCGTATAGGCGATCGACGCGCCCGACAGATACAGCGCATCGAAACCGGCCTGCTCGGCGATCAGCGCGGAAAGCGCGTCGTAGACGCCGGGCGCGAGGACGGTTCCGTGCGCGAGTTGTTCAGCGAGAGTCATGCGTTACCGCTCCTTGACGCTGTAGCGCTGCTTCAGCAAATTGAAAAGCCCGCCTGCCTCGGCCATGTCGAGCAGGAACGAAGGCAAAGGCTCGCAGACGAGCGTTGCGCCGCCGGCGCGCGTAATGCGCCCGTGCAGCGGATCGATGGCTATGCGCTCACCCTCTTCCATCGCTTCAGCCTCTGCGCACGTGAGCAGCACGAGTCCCACGTTGAACGCGTTGCGAAAGAACAAGCCGCTGAACGCGGGCGCGATCACCGCGCGCACGCCGAGCCGCACGAGCGCGGCCGGCGCCTGCTCGCGCGACGAACCGATGCCGAAGTTCGGCCCCGCCACGATGACGTCGCCGGGTCGCACGTTCGCCGCGAACTCCGGGCGCTGCCGTTGCAGGCAATGCCGCGCGATCTCGTCGATGCCGAATTTCATGTACGCGCCGGGCGCGAGCGCATCGGTATCGATGTCCGCGCCGACGCGCCAAACGCGATGCGTCTCGATGCCTTCGCTCATGCCATCACCTCGCGCGGGTCCGTGATGCGCCCGCGCAATGCGGACGCCGCGACCGTGAAGGGCGAGCCGAGATAGACCTGCGCCGTTTCAGCGCCCATGCGGCCTTTGAAGTTGCGCGCGGTGCTGGAAATCACGGTGCTGCCTTCGGGAATCTGTCCGCCGTAGCCGGAACATGCGCCGCACGATGTGCCGAGCACCTGCGCGCCGGCGTCTTCGAGAATCGACATCACGCCTTCGCGGCGCGCGGCTTCGCGATCGTGCACGCTCGCGGGCGCGACCATTAGTTGCACGCCTCGCGCGACGCGCCGATGTTCGAGCACGCTGGCCGCCGCGCGCAGATCGTCGAGCTTCGCGCCCGTGCATGCGCCGATGTAGGCAACCTGCACGGCTACGTCGCCGAAAGCGTCAACGTCACGCGTATTCGCGGGACTGTGCGGCGCGGCCACGTGCGGCGCGAGCGCGCCGGCATCGAAGTCGTGAGTTTCGGCTTTTGCATCGGGATCGCTTTGCCAGTGCGCGATGTCCGTCTCGTCGGTCACGCCCGCTGCGCGCAGATAGTCGAGCGTCACCGCATCCGGCGCGATCAGGCCCGTCTGCGCGCCCATCTCCGCGCTCATGTTCGAGAGCGTCATGCGCTCCTGCATCGACAATGCGGTAACGGCTGCGCCGCAGAACTCGACCGCCTGATAGCGCCCGCCGTTCATGCCGAAGCGGCCGATCATGTGCAGCATCATGTCCTTCGCCGTGACGCCGCGCGCGAGCCTTCCGCGCCAGTGCATGCGCAGCGTCTCGGGCACGCTCGCCCAGATCTGCCCCGATACCGCGACGCCCAGCATCTCCGTGCTGCCGATGCCGAACATGTATGCGCCGAACGCGCCGCCCGTCGGCGAGTGCGAATCGCCGCCGACGCAGAACATGCCAGGTCGCACGTGCCCATGCTCCGGCAGCACGACATGACAGATGCCGACGCTGTCGTACACGTTGGGCAGGCGCTGCTCCGTGGCCCACTCGCGCGCGATGCGCACGATGCGGCGCGATTCGTCGTCTGCTTCGGGCACGTAGTGATCGATCACGAGCACGATCTTCGACGTGTCCCAGAGCGGCGCGCCAAGCGCCTCGAGCATCGGCTTCAGACGGCGCGGACCGCTCGAATCGTGGAACATCGCAAGATCGACATCGCAGGTGACGATCTCGCCCACCGCGACTTCGGCGCGCCCGCACGCCTTCGCGATGAGCTTTTGCGCGAGCGTCTGAGGCGCGGCCATGGTCGCGCTCAATCGACCATCTGCGCGACCTGCCCTGCTTCGAGCAGCAGGCGATCGTGCGTGGAAGGCAGCTCCGCGAACGGGCGGCGATATTGCGCCCACATGCGCAGGTCCTCGGGCTTGTGGAACACTTGAGCGTCGGGCATCGCGGGCCACTCGGACACCGTGAGCCACAGGCGCAGCAGATGACGCCGCTCGTGGAGCGCCTGTGCATCGACATAATCGGTGCGGCCGTGCACGAGCACGCGATTGTTCAGGAACTGGATGTCGCCGTCGCGAAAGCCCATGTCGAGATAGAACTCCGGCGACGCCGCGATCTTGCGCACCATGTAGAGCGCCTCGGACTCCACCTCGCTGAACGGAACCTGGCCGCTCTTCTCCGCCAGACGCGCATAGCCGGTCGGCAGATAACAGATCACCTCGCCTGCACTGTCCGTGAAGAACGGCACCTTGTGCTCGCTGAACGTGCGGGTCGCGCGGCGGCCGTCTTCATCGGTGCGCTTGCACCACAGACCTTCGCGCAGCGCTTCGAGCAGATCCGGGCGCGTGCGCAAGAGTTCGTTGTGCACGGCGAGCGCGCTGGAGATGCGGCTTTCGCCGCCGGAGATCGCCGTGCGCAGACACATGAGCCCGATGATGTCGCACGAATCCGTGTGCATGAGCTGCCCTCCGCCCTTGCGATAGCCGCGCGATTTCGGCTCGTAGTCGCTCACGTTCACCACGTGGCCGAGCACGTCGCCGAGATACGACTGGGTCACAGGCTTACTGACGTACGAACCGAGGCCGAAGTAGATCCGCGTCATGTCGTCGTCGGAGTAACGCTCGCGCGGCAGGCCGCGCAGCATCATGAAACCCCGCCCGTTGCGCAGGAAACCGGGCAGCTCGCGCATGAAGCGGCCCATCGTGTCGAGCGGGAAGGTCTCCGGGCTGATGTCGGGAAAGTCGATGTCGCCGAGCGAATGCAGATGCGCGAGCGCGGCGTCGATTTCAGCGATCTCCGCATCCGTGAGGACGTGCAGGCCTTCGCGCGTCCAGTCGAGTTCGGGGCCTTTCCAGACAGCGGGGGAATCGATCTGTTGTCCTACTCGGTTCATCTCATGCTCCTCGATGGAAATGGTTCAGGCGCGCACGGCGTCGTGACATGCGTCGATTACGGCGCCGCATCCGATGAGTTCGTCGAACGCGCACTCGCCGATAAGCGGCGCGAGAATCTCGCGCGAATGCTCGCCCTTTTTCGGCGCGGGACGCGTGAAGCCGCCCGGCGTCGCCGAAAGACGCGCGACCACGTTATGCACGGCGACGTGACCGAGCTCGTCGTCTTCGATCTCGACCAGCGCTTCGCGTCCGGTGACATAGGCATCGGATGCAAGATCGCTCGCGTCGAGCACGGGACCGGCCGTGACTTCCGCGCGCGCGAAGAACGCGAGGTTGTCCGCGAGCGTGCGCGCCCGGATGAAGGAACCGACCACCTGGTCGACTTCATCCACATGCTGGAGGCGCGCGCTGTTGGTCGCGTAGCGCGAATCGGTGTTCATGTCCTCACGGCCGATCGCGGCGAACAGGCGCTGCGCCATGCTCTGCGTCGACGTCGAAATGCAGAGCCACTTGTGGTCCGCGGTTGCGTAGGTATTGCGCGGACAGGTGGTGCTCGAGCGGCTGCCGGTACGCGCCTTCACCTCTCCGGTGAGCCGATAGTTCGCGACCTGCGGACCGAGAATCGAAAGCATCGGATCGAACAGCGACAGGTCGATCACCTGCCCGTTGCCGCCGTTCACGCGCGCTTCCCACAGCGCGACCATCGCGGCGTGCGCGCCGTAGAGGCCCGCGGTCATGTCGCCGAGAAACATCGGCGGCAGGACGGGCTCGCGATCGCCGAAGCCGTTCATCGCGGCGAAGCCCGAATAGCCCTCGACCAGCGTGCCGAAGCCCGGGCGCTCGCGGTACGGTCCCGTCTGCCCCCAGCCCGACACTCGCACGATGACGAGCTTCGGATTGGCCGCGTGCAGCGACTGCGGCGAAAGATCCATCTTTTCCAGCGTGCCGGGCCTGAAACTTTCGACCAGCACATCGGCATCCCGCGCGAGGCTAGCGATCAGCTTCGCCCCGGCCTCGTGATGGAAGTCGATGCACACGCTGCGCTTGTTGCGCGCATACGCCTTCCAGAACACCTCCGCGCCCTGAGTGCGGAAGGCGCGCAGCGTGTCGCCCTTCAAGGGCTCGACCTTGATGACATCCGCGCCGAAATCCGCGAGCTGCAATGTCAGCATGTTGCCCGCGACGAGACGCGACAGGTCCACCACCTTGACACCGCGTAGCGGCCCGATGTGCGATGCGTCGAAGGCTTTGCGCTGCATGGTTCGGATCTCCGGATTACGCTCGTGGCGCGCCGAAAATCCCGGCGCGATGTCATTATCTTCGAAAACAGACATCATGTCTATTTTCGCTTTCCGACTTGCGGCGATGAGTTTCGCCGCGAAGCCGGCATCCATCGCCCTTGCGGGCCACATGCCTTACACGGCAAGATACGCGGCAACACACAGACAACGGCGCAACCGACCGGAACACAGCAATGGCAACCGAAGAACCCGGCGTCGCGGCGGTCAACCGCGCGCTCTCGATCCTCAAGGCCTTCGAAGACAGCATCGACGGCATGACGCTCACCGATCTCACCAACGCGACAGGCCTCTACCACAGCACCATCTTGCGTCTGTGCGAATCGCTCGAGCACTTCGGCTATCTGAAGCGTCTGGAAGACGGCCGCTACATGCTCGGGCCAATGCTGTTCCATCTCGGCATGATTTATCAGAGCTCGTTCCGTCTGCGCGATTACGCGTTACCGGTGCTGCGCACGCTCGTCAAGGAAACCGGTGAAACCGCCGCGGTCTACGTACGAGAGGGCGACGAGCGTCTGTGTCTCTATCGCGTGGAATGGCAGCGCTCGGTGCGCATGCATGTGCGCGAAGGCGAACGTCTCACGCTCGAGGCCGGCGCGGCGGGTCACGTTCTGCGCGCGTTTTCCGAGGGCACGGTGAAGGGCAATCTGAAGAAGGTGCGCGACCACGGCTATTGCGTGTCCCTCGGCGAGCGCGAGCCGGAAAGCGCCGCGATCGCCGTGCCGGTGTTCCGCACGGGGCAGGAGCTCGTCTGCGCGATTTCTCTCGGCGTGCCGCGCTACCGCTTCGATCGCAAATCCTTCGACGCTTACCTGCCGAAGGTGATGGAAGCGGGCGCGGCGCTCACGAAGGCGCTGGGCGGCGATGTGTCGATGTTCCAGCCGCCCTACGCGCATTTCAGCGGGGTATGAGCGCGTGTTTCTGAGCGCGCGTCAGATGTTCTGCTGAATCGCGGGGCTCGTGCCGTCGGCTTCCGGCTCGCGGCCGTTTATGCGCGATTGCAGCGCCGCGAAGCAGCCCGCGCCGATGACGAGCGCCGAGATCATGAACAGGAAGCCATTGTTGTACGAGCCGCTCGCCTTGACGAGATAACCCACGCCGAGCGGCGCGAGCAGCCCGCCTATCTGCCCGCCCGTATTGATGACGCCTGCGAACACGCCGCGCGCGCCTTGCGGCGCCAGTTGCGCGACCAGGCCCGCATACGGCGAGAGGCAGCCGTACAGCAGAAACGCCGCTGCCGAAAGGCCGATCACGCATGCGACGATATCATCCGCGCTGTACGCGAGATACAGTGCGAGCCCCGTGCAGACATAGCCTACGGCCACGAGCGTCGGCCGCCTGCGATGCAGCAGTCCGCTGCCGAGCCAGCCGAATACCACGATGCCGAGGAAGCCGAAAAGATAAGGCACCGACGCCGCGACGCCCAGCGATTTCAAATCGATATGCCGCTGGTTGGCGAGATACGAAGGGATCCAGCCGAGAAAGCCCCAGTAGCCGACGCTGAAGGTCATATAGCCGAAGAACAGCAGCCAGGTGCTCTTGCGCCCGGCGAACAGACGCCATTGCTCGGCGCGGTTCGCCTTGTCGTGCGTCGTGCGTTCCTTCGCTTCGATTGCCTTACCCGGAATGATGAAGAGGATCAGCAGCGCGACGATCACGCCCGGAACCGCGAACACGTAGAACACGTTGCGCCAGTCGCCGTTCATCAGCAGGCTTGTGACGACGGGCGCGACGACCGCCGGTCCGATCGCGAGCGCCGAGAGCCAGACGGCGTGCGCCTTGGCCGCGTCCTTGTGACTGAAGTTGTCCGCGACGGCCTTATAGACGGCCGCGTTGCACGATCCTTCGGCCAGGCCGAAACAGAAGCGCGCCGCGATCAGCACGGCCATCGACGTCGCGAGTCCCGTCATGCCGGTGAAAATCGAGAACAGGACCGGCGCCACGACCAAGAGCGCCTTGGTGCCGAACCGGTCCGCGAGGAAGCCGCCGGGCAACTGCATCAGCGCGTAGCCGAGCGCGAAAGCGGCGAGCAGGACGCCGAACTGCGCGGCATCGAGACGCAACGCTTTCATCATCGTCGGGCCGGCGACGGAAATGCTCACCCGATCCAGATAGTTCACGAACTGCAGCAGCCAGGTCAGCGCCAGCAACCGGTATCTCAGACTCATCCTTGTCTCCTCGCTTCGTGCGAATGTCCCTGCAGCCGAAAAATAGAAATCATGTCTATTTTCGCAACGGTAACGGACCGGCAGGGACTACACAAGAAAAGGAAGGTCGGGGATTTCCCCTAGCGCGCCAAAACGCGGCGCGAAAATCGGCGTACGCCGATCCCACGCCGTCACCGCAGCGGAAGGTTTTGAAGGCACAGCGGCCGGAGTTCCGTTAGACGGCACCGGTGCAAAGCTAGACCGCGTCGAGCAATGCGCGCTTGAATCGTGATAAGAACGTCATGCAGGACTATTGGCGCTACGACCACACTTCGGGTGAACCAGGCGCAATCGGAGACATCACGCATCTACCACGCAATGCGCAACCAGAAAAATGAACGAGACAATGAAACTATTCAGCCTGCATGGCAGGCGGGCCCTGATCACCGGCTCCGGGCGCGGCATTGGCCTGGCGCTCGCACGGGGACTCGCGGGCGCCGGTGCTTCGATCGTGATAAACGATCGCAATGAGCAAAAAGCCGCCGATCTCGCCGCAGACCTGCGAGGCGAAGGCTTCGACGCCGGTTTCGCCGTGTTCGATGTGACCGACCGCGAGCAGGTCGTCGCGGCGATCGAACGTGTCGAGAAGACCATCGGCGCGATCGACATTCTGATCAACAATGCGGGCATCCAGCGCCGCGCGCCGCTCGAAAACTTCGACGAAGGCGACTGGAACGACCTGCTGCGCGTGAATCTCGACGGCGTATTCCAGGTCTCGCAGGCCGTCGCGCGGCACATGCTGGCGCGCGGGCGCGGCAAGATCATCAACATCGGGTCGGTGCAAAGCGAGCTGGCGCGACCGGGCATCGCGCCCTATGCAGCCACCAAAGGCGCCATTCGCATGCTGACCAAAGGCATGTGCGCGGAATGGGCGCGGCACGGCATTCAGGCCAATGCGATCGCGCCCGGCTATTTCGAGACCGATCTCAACCGCGCGCTCGTCGACGATCCGGCTTTCTCGGAGTGGCTCTGCAAGCGCACGCCCGCGGGCCGCTGGGGCCGCGTCGAGGAACTGTGCGGTGCGGCGGTGTTCCTCGCGTCGGCGGCGTCGGACTTCGTGAATGGGCAGACGCTTTTCGTCGATGGCGGATTGACCAGCGTGGTCTGAGCCCGGTCGAGCCATGACCGTGTCCGACGACGTAGGAAATCGCGATGCTCTCGATAGTCCCGAAGATATCGGCGATGTGTTCCAAGCTTGCGTTGATGCCGCTCGATCGGCCCCGGTTGACTTGCCACGGACTCCGTGACTATTCTCGTTTCACATGAAAGCGTCGCGGCAAGAAGACCGCGCTCAGGAGACTCAGTTGCGTTTCGACCTACAATCGCTGAAGCTGTTCATCGCCGTCTGTGAGCACGGCAGCATCGCGCGGGCAGCAGAATTCGAGAATATCGCCCCTTCGGCGCTCAGCAAGCGCATGTCCCAGCTTGAGGACATACTCAAGACCGCTCTGTTCGTGCGCAGCAACAAGGGCCTGGAACTGACAGTCGCGGCGGCAGCACTGCTGCAACACGCCCGGACGCTTCTGCGCGACATTCAACAGATGGAAAGCGAGCTGCTTGACCACGCCGAAGGCGTGCGTGGTCAGATCCGGCTGCACGCGAGCCTCTCGACCATCGTGCAGTACATTGCCAAAGATATCCGCGTTTTTCTGGACCTGCATCCAGGTCTGCGGATCGACCTACAGGAAAGCCTGAGCCCTGCAGTGGTGCGCGCCGTGGCCGAAAACACTGCCGATATCGGCGTGTTCGGCGGCACCACCGTGACCGCTGGACTGCAGGTCTTTCCCTACCGCAGCGACCGGCTGGTCGTCATCATGCCGCCCGATCATCCACTCAGCCGTGCGGGCCGAGTGAGCTTCCGCGAGGTGGCCGAATACCCGCTCGTAGGACCTCAGGAAGGAAGCTATCTTAATTCGCTGGTGTTGCGCGCAGCGGCAGACCTTGACCACCCGCTTAAGCTCTCTATCCGGGTGAATGGCTTCGAGCCGGTGCGCAGCATGGTCGAGGCGCGGCTTGGCGTCGGGCTTGTACCCGAGCATCATGCTGAACGCTACGTCAGCTCGGCGCCCTTGGTCGCCGTGCTGTTGGACGAACCTTGGGCTGAGCGGCATTGGAAAATCTGTGTGCGCGAGGCAGAGTCGCTCCCCGCGCCCGTCCAGCTCTTTCTCAAGCATCTGCTAGCAAGTGCGCAGCAGCAAGCCGGAAATCACGAATAGGCGAGCTTCAACCCCGCTTGCGGCCACGACAACGCACCCAGACGTCCGGTGCCGGACATCGTGACATATGCTGTCTTCATGTCGGCGCCACCGAAGCATATGTTCGTCACCATGCCGTCCGGCACCGTGACTTGCCGCATCACCTCGCCAGACGGCGCGACCACGGTGATACAGCCGGTGACCAACGTGGCCACGCAGATATTCCCTTCCACATCCACTGCCAAACTATCGAATCGCTGGTAGCCGGCAAGCCCGCACACGAGACGCCCGCCGTGCGGGGATGGATACGGATGCTTGCGTGCCCTGCCCGGTGCCTCCAGGTCAAAAGCCCATAAGCGCGCCGTCTCGGTTTCCGCCACATAGACGGTACGGTCGTCCGGCGACAAGCCGACGCCGTTCGCCGTGGTAAGCGGATAAGCGACTTCGACAATCATCGACCCATCGGCTCGCCCGTAATACAGGCCGGCGTGATCGCGATCACGCAGCCGGTTCTTGCCAAAATCGGTGAAATAAAAACCGCCTTCGTGGTCGAACACGATGTCGTTGGGGCCGCACAGCGGATGATCGCCGCAGCGGTCGTAGAGCGTCGTGAGCGCACCCGTACGCGGGTCGAACCGTTCGATTCGACCGCTCGTATAGCCTGGATGGATACCCGGCCGAGTGCGATTGAGCCCGGCAACGGTACGGAAAAGGAACCCCCCGTTATTGCAGATGTAGAAAGCACCATCCGGACCCAAGGCCAAACCGTTCGGCCCTCCGCCGATTTTCGCAAGGACGCTCACCGTACCGTCAACAGCTACGCGACTGATGGTCTCACGCTCGATTTCGACCAGCACGACCGAGCCATCAGACATCGCCACGGGTCCCTCGGGAAACATCAAGCCTTCCGCGAGGATGCGGACGTCGCTCTCCATGTTCATTCTCCTCAGTTCAGCGCTTGCCCGCATTCTCGACGAAATGGTTGTCGTACGTAGCCTTCAGGTCGATCGAGGCTTTGCCGATGTCGGGATCGAATGCAGTCAACACATCATGTACGGTATGCGCGGCAGCGTCGGTCATCAGGCCGTCGCGCGAAATGCAGCTTTGCATGTTGGCGTAGGCACGAGCGAAGACATCCTTCTCGGCGAGAGCATATTGTGGCGGTACGGCGGCGGCGACCTGCTCAGGCGTTGCATGCACCATCCAGCGCTCAGCCTCGAGGATGGCATTCGTTACCGCTTGCACGGTGTTCGGATATTTGACGAGGAAGTCTTTGGTCGTGTAGATGGCAGCTTCCGGATAGTCGCCGCCCAGTGTCGCGCGCGTTCCGGCCGGGTCTCGCATCACAGCCAACGGAAACAGATCGCCGCTGCCCTGCAGAACGGTAGCGACCGGGTCGTTGCTCATCAGTGCGTCGATCTGACCACTGCGCGCTGCAGCGATCGCCCCGGCAGAGGAGCCGACGCCAATGATCGATACGTCGCCGGGCTTTACGCCGGACTTGCTCAGCAGATAGTTCACGCCCATGTGAAAGCTCGATCCGGGCGAGCTCACGCCAATGCGCATGCCCTTCAGATCCGCATAAGTCTTGATCCTGGCGTGGCTTGCGCGAGTCGCACCGAATACCCATCCGGGGCACGAGGCCAAGGTCACGAACGAGACCAGCTTCTGCCCTTTGGCGGCCATCGTTATCGTATTGGAGTAGGCCCCAGCCACTATGTCGGCACTACCGCCCATCATTGCCTGCAGCGCCTTGGCGCCTCCACTGAACACGCCGATTTCAACGTCTAACCCGGCCTGTTTGAAGTATCCCCGACTGTCCGCGATGACGAACGGCAGGTAAGGAAAACCGACACCCGCCGCCGCCAGGTGGAGCTTGGGCTTTTCCGGCACAGGCGCGCCGCTGGCGGCCGACGCATTCGAGACGGCGGCGAAGGTTGCCAATGCGATAGAAACTCGACGCCAAAGCGCTGTCACGATGATATGTCTCCGTTGGAAATGTGTCTTGCGCGGCCGTGTCGTGAAGCGTTCAGCCTTGCACGACGTTCTGGCGCTGCTGCCCGAGGCCCTCGATGCCCAGCGTCACAACATCGCCCGGTTTCAGATAGACCGGAGGTTTTTGCCCCAGGCCGACTCCGGGAGGTGTGCCCGTGGAGATAATGTCGCCCGGCTGCAATGACATGAACTGCGACAGGTACGACACCAGGTAGCGCACGCCATACACCATGGTGACCGTACTGCCGTTCTGATAGCGATGTCCGTTGACTTCCAGCCACATCGGCAGCGTCTGCGGGTCGCGCACCTCGTCCGCGGTTACGAGCCAGGGCCCGGTCGGACCGAACGTATCGGCCGACTTGCCCTTGGTCCATTGGCCCTGACGCTCCGCCTGAAACGCGCGCTCGGACACATCGTTGATGACGCAATAGCCCGCGACATGGTTCATGGCATCGGCTTCGCTGACGTACTTGGCTGTCTTCCCGATGACCACGCCCAATTCCACTTCCCAGTCGGTCTTGATCGAGTCGCGCGGAATCTCGATCGTGTCGTTCGGACCAACGATCGCGCTCGTAGCCTTCATGAAAATGATAGGCTCCGGCGGGACCGTGGCACCGGTTTCTGCCGCGTGGTCAGAGTAGTTCAAGCCGATGCAGATAAACTTGCCCGTGCCACCCACGCAGGGCCCGAGGCGCGGACTGCCTTCTACGCGCGGTAACGACGCGGCATCGAGCGCCTTCAGGCGTGCAAGGCTATCGGGTAGCAGAGCTTCGCCGGCAATATCGGCAACATGGTTCGACAAGTCCCGAATATTTCCCTCGGCATCGAGAAGACCCGGCTTCTCCTGGCCCGGTGAACCGTAGCGCAACAGCTTCATATGTGTATGCTCGCTTCAATAGGTGGCGCGTCCGCCAGACAGATCAAAAACCGCGCCAGTGGTAAAGGAGTTCTCTTCGCTCGCGAGCCAGGCGATCATGGCGGCGGCCTCATTGAGTTCGAGGAAACGGCCGCGCGGGATCTTGCCCAACATGTACTCGATATGCTCGGGCGCCTGCTCCATCGCGCCAGGTGTGCGCGCAACGGCAGGAGTGACGCAATTGACTGCTATGTCGTGACGCGCCAGCTCCTTTCCCAGCGACTTGGTCATTGCGATGACCGCGGCCTTGGCCGAGCTGTAGGCCGACGCATTCGGGTTACCTTCCTTGCCGGCGACCGAGGCGAGATTGACGATGCGGCCATAGTTCTGGCGGACCATCTCCGGGACCACCGCACGGCAGCAGTGAAAGGTACCGTTGACGTCGATCTCCATCACCTGCTTCCAGATATCGATCGGATACTCGATCAGAGGCGCATTCGGGCCAACAATCGCCGCGTTGTTGATCAGGATATCGATACGTCCCGCGGATTTCATCGTTCCCGCGACAGCCGCTTGCACGCTCGCGAAGTCGGCAATGTCGACGCACTCAAAGTGAACGTCGTGCTGGCTCAGCTGGGTACGGGCCTGCTCGATGCCGGCAGGATTGACGTCCCAGATCACGAGCCGGGCACCCGATTCGAGCAGCCGGCGGCCGACTTCCAGACCGATGCCTTGCGCGCCGCCGGTCACGACGGCGACGCGGCCCGTCAGATTGATTTTGTTGGTCTGCAATTTAGTTCCTCAAGGTTGAATCACGCATCCCATGCACTCGCGCTCAGGCGCTAGCGGCCACCGTCTGCCCGGCCACGGGGCGCCAGCGCAGCAGATAGTCTTCGATCATCGATACCGCTGTATCGAGCACGAGAGCGAACACGGTGAGCACGAGGATCCCCGCGATGACCGAGTTGATATCGAACACGCCTTCGGCCAGCAGAATCAGGTAGCCAACGCCTTTCTCCGAGCCCAGATACTCGCCCACCACGCTGCCGACGAAGGCGATGCCGATCGCGTTATGCAGGCTCGAAAACACCCAGCTCGTCGCCGATGGCAAATACACGTGCCTCATCAGTTGACGCGAGTTGGCGCCTAGCATCCGGGTGTTCGACAACACTGTCGGGCTCACCTCGCGGACACCCTGAAACACGTTGAAGAAGACCACGAAGAAGACAAGCGTTACGCCCAACGCTACTTTCGACCAGATGCCCAGTCCGAACCAAAGCGCGAAAATGGGCGCAAAGATCAATCGCGGCATCGAGTTCATTGCTTTGATGAACGGATCGAACACGACGGCCAGAAACGGGCTAAGGGCAAGCCAAAGGCCGCATCCCAATCCCAGGACCGTGCCGATTGCAAACGCAAGCATGGTCTCGAGCAGGGTCGTGTACAAATGGCGGAAGACCGAGCCCGTCACGAACCACTCGACGATGCGACGAGCCACACCTACAGGGTCTCCGAAGAAGAACGGGGACAGCCACTTCTGATAGGTGCCAAGCCACCAGAGGAACAGGACACCGATCAAAATTGCCAGCCGCGTCACCAGAACGGTGAAACGATTGTTTGGACTAAACTCGATTGCGCGCATAGCTTTTCAGAACCTCGCCTCGAAGCACGTCCCAGATCTGGGTATGCAGTTGAAGGAAACGCTGCGTCATCCGGATCTCCGACATTTCGCGCGGCCGCTCCAGATCGATCTCGAACTCGGCGATGGGTCGTGTACCGGGTCCCGCCGACAGCACGATGACCCGGTCGGAAAGCGAGATAGCCTCTTCCAAATCGTGAGTCACGAACATCACGGACTTGCGATCGCGTGACCACAGTTGCAACAGCTCGTTTTCCATCAGGTGGCGGGTCTGGATATCGAGCGCGCTGAATGGTTCGTCCATCAGAATGATGCGCGGATTGAGCGCCAGGGCTTGCGCCAAACCGGCCCGCTTGCGCATGCCGCCGGACAGCTGATGGGGGTATTTCTTCCCATGACCTTGCAGCCCCACTCGCTCGAGCCAGCCACGGGCGACACCCAGGGCTTCTTCGCGCGGCATTCCGCGAAAGACCAAGCCGATCGCAATGTTCTCTTCGGCCGTCTTCCACGGCATGAGCGCATCCACCTGAAACAGGTAGGCCGCCTGTGTATTGAGACCCTGGGTCAGCTTCTTGCCGAACACGCTCAGACTGCCGGACGAAGGCCGGGTGAGCCCGGCCGCCACGTTCAGCAGTGTCGACTTGCCGCAACCCGTGGGGCCGACAATCGAGACGAACTCTCCGTCCCTTATCGTCAAACTGCCGCCAGAAACTGCGGTGTAGGTCTGGGCATGCTTGCCATTGCCGGCAAAGGTGCAGGTCACGTTGTCGAAGCGTAACGCTTCACGCACTTCTGCCTGTCCGCTGTCGAGCGGGATGCTACATGCTGCGGTGCTCATGGCTGGACCTCCGCCGCCTTTCTGACGAACCGATTGTCATAGGTCGTGGCGAGGTCGATTTTGGCCGACGCTACCGCAGGGTCGAAGGCTGCAAGCACCTCATGCACCGTCTGCGCGCCTTTGGGGGTGATCTCCCCGTTCTGCGCGATGCAGCGGCGGCTATTCGTGAAGGCCTCGGCATAGAGCGCCTTGTTCTCGCCCAAAAACTGCGGCGGCACGTTGTCTGCGACTTGTTGCGGCGTGGCCTTGGCTATCCACTTTTCCGCGCGCACGATTGCATTGGCGACTGCCTGGACCGTCTTGGGATTCTTGTCGATGAAGTCCTGCGTCGCGAATACGCTCGACTCGGGATAGTCGGAGCCGAACACCTTCACGTTGCCGTCCGCCGTGCGCATGTTCTCGAGCGGTCTCAGGCTGCCATCCTTCGTCAGAATCGTGGCACTCGGATCATTGACGATGAGCGCATCGATCTGACCCGCACGCACCGCTGCAACGGCACCGGCCGCCTGCCCCACGCCGATGATCGACACGTCCGAAGGCTGCAGCCCCGCCTTGTGCAAGATGTAGTTGACCGCCATGTGCGTGCTGGAGCCTGGCGCGCTCACGCCGATTCGCATGCCCTTCAAATCCTTGGGCGACTTGACGTCTGTCTCGTGTTTCTGAGACACGCCAAAGATCCAGCCCGGGCAAATCACTTGTGCGGCCACCACGACGAGGTGCTGACCCTTCGTCGCCATGGTGATCGTGTTCGAATAGGCGCCCGCCACCATATCGGAGCTGCCGCCCAACAAGGCCTCCAGCGTCTTTGAACCTCCGGAAAATGCCGCGATGGTTACGTCGAGCCCTTCGTCCTTGAAGTAGCCGCGCTGCTTGGCAACGAGCATGGGCAGGTATGTGATGCCAGTCGACGCCGCTGCAATGTGCAACTCGGGCTTCTCCGGCGTGTCCTTCGCCACTGCCGTGGCTGATGCGCAAGCGAGTTCCACGGCTGCGCACAATGCAACAGCGAATTTCAGCTTCATGGTTGTCTCCTCCCTTTCTAGGGATGTTGGTGCGAACAACTGCCCTGGACGGACTGGCACTTCGTGACCGTGACGCCGAGATGGCAGCCAGCCCAAGGCGCGATCCGCCCTAAACGACTTCTTTTCGCAAGGCTTCGACCACTGCGTCACCCATGTCACGGGTGCCGACGCTTCGGGTGCCCTCCTGGTAGATGTCGGCGGTGCGGTAGCCGGCGGACAGCACTGTTCGCACGGCCTGCTCGACGCGGCCCGCAGCATCCTCCATCTCGAAGCTCTCGCGCAGCATCATCGCAAGCGACAAGATGGCGGCAAGCGGATTAGCGATGTCCTTGCCGGCAATATCCGGCGCCGAGCCGTGCACCGGCTCGTACAGCCCTTTGCGGTCGTACCCTAGCGAAGCCGAGGGCAGCATGCCGATCGATCCGGTCAACATGGCCGCAGCGTCCGACAGAATGTCGCCGAACAGATTGCCCGTAACGATCACATCGAACTGCTTGGGCCGGCGCATCAGCATCATGGCAGCGGCGTCCACGAAGAGATGGCTCAGTTCGACGTCCGGGTAGTCTCGCCCGACGCGCGTGACAGTTTCGCGCCACAACTGACTCGCCTCCAGCACGTTGGCCTTGTCCACCGAGCACAGCTTGTGGTGACGGCGACACGCGGCTCGAAAAGCCGCGTGCGCGACGCGCTCAACCTCCGACTCGGAATAACGCATCGTGTTGAAACCCACGCGCTCGCCTGCTTCGTTGGTTTCGAAGCCGCGCGGCTGACCGAAATAAGCGTCGCCATTCAGCTCACGAACGATCACGATGTCCAGTCCATCGACGACTTCCGGCCGCAGAGTGGAAGCGCCAATCAGTTCCGGGAACATATAGGCCGGACGGAAGTTCGCGTACAGTGTGAGCGCTTCGCGCAGTTGCAACAGACCGGTTCCGGGACGACGCTCGCGAGGAATGTCCGCCTCATCGGCTACGCCCACCGCACCGAAAAGGATGGCGTCAGCCTTGCGCGCCACGTCGAGCGTGGGCTCCGGAAGCGGCACGCCGTGCGCCTGGATTCCGGCCTCGCCGATGTGCGCCTCTTGAGTCTCGGCATGAGGTGCCACGACTTGCAGCACCTTGAGAGCCTGCGCCACTACTTCGGGACCGATACCATCACCGGGCATGACTGCAATCTTCATCTGAACTCCTCCAGGGTCGTTTTAGAAAGCGCGCGCCTCAATATGCGTCGGCGCGATTGCGCTCGAATGCATCAATGCGATCTCGATGCGAAAGCGTGTAATCGATCTCGTCCATGCCACGCAGCAGGCATTGCTTGGCGAAGGGCTCCATCTCGAAAGCATGCGAGGCGCCGTCGGGTAACGTCACACTCTGTGCGGGCACGTCAATGGAGATTCGGCTACCCGCCTTCGTGGTCAGGTATTCCAGAAGCGGAAGAACCACGGTCTCCGGCAGCACGATGGGAAGCAGCCCGTTCTTCAGGCAGTTGATGAAGAAGATATCGCCGAAGCTCGGGGCAATCACCGCCCGGATGCCGTAGTCGTACAGCGCCCAGACAGCGTGCTCACGCGAAGATCCGCAACCGAAGTTGTGGTTCGCCACCACGATGCGCGACTCGCGAAACGACGCCTGGTTGAGCACGAACTCAGGCTTTTCGGTGCCGTCCGGGCCAAAGCGCAGCGCACGAAAGAGAAACTGGCCGAAATCGTCGGAGCGAGGTTTTTGCAGGAAGCGCGCCGGCAGAATCTGGTCCGTATCGCAATTGATGACGACGATCGGGGCTGCGACTGCGTCGAGGTGAGTCAGGCTTTCCATCTCATGCTCCCAAGAGGCGGCGCACATCAGTCAGACGTCCCGTTACGGCAGCGGCAGCCGCCATAGCTGGACTCATCAGATGCGTGCGCACGCCCGGCCCTTGACGGCCCACGAAATTGCGATTCGAAGTGGAGGCGCAACGCTGCCCAGGCGCGGCAATATCGCCGTTGGTTGCAAGGCACATCGAACAGCCCGGGAAACGCCACTGGAAGCCGGCTTCCTTGAACACGCGGTCCAGTCCTTCCGCCTCGGCTTGCGCTCGTACCTCATGCGAGCCCGGCACCACCCATGCCTCGACGCCAGATGCGACATGGCGGCCCCGCGCGACCTCGGCCGCGCTGCGCATATCCTCGATGCGCCCGTTCGTGCACGAACCGATGAAGACCCGGTCGATCGCAACGCCTTCCAGCGCCTCGTTCGGGGCTAATCCCATGTAGTCGAGCGCCGTCGACATGGCAGCGCGCAGATCGGGGTCCGCCTGCAGCGCGGGATCGGGAACACGCCGGTCGATGGCGCAGGCATATTCGGGTGTTGTGCCCCAGGTCACCATCGGGGCGATCCCGGCGACGTCGATATGCACCTCCCGGTCGAACGTTGCATCGGGGTCGGTGAACAAGGTGCGCCAGTGCGCCATCGCGCGGTCCCACTCTTCGCCCTTCGGCGCGAAGGGACGACCGGCCAGATACGCGAAGGTGGTGTCGTCTGGCGCGATCATGCCGGCGCGACCGCCGGCCTCGATGCTCATGTTGCAGAGCGTCAGCCGAGCTTCCACCGAGAGACCGGCGATCGCGGAGCCCCTGTACTCGATGACATGCCCCACGGCGCCAGCCACGCCGATGCGCGCGATGACGGCGAGGATCAGGTCCTTGGCGGTGACACCCGGGCCCGGCGTGCCGTCGAAGGTGACGCGCATGTTGCTCGACTTGCGTTGCCACAGGCATTGCGTGGCGAGCACATGAGCCACCTCGGTTGCGCCGATACCGAACGCGAGCGCGCCCATCGCCCCGTGTGTCGACGTGTGACTGTCGGCGCAGACGACGGTCATGCCAGGCAAACTCAACCCCTGCTCGGGCCCGACCACGTGAACGATGCCGCGACGCGAATCGTCCATGTCGAACAAGGTGATGTTCGACGCGGCTGCGTCACGCTGCAGGGCCACGATCATGGCGCGCCGCTCGGGGTCGGTCACCGCCGACATGTCGTTTGCCGCGCTGGAAACGTAGTGGTCCGCCGTACCGAAGATTCGCTCAGGCGACCGTGGCTTGAGCCCGCGCTCGCGCAACAGATCGAATGATTGCGCGGTGACGTCATGAATAAAATGCCGATCGATGAACAGCAGGTCCTGCCCGTCGTCGCGCGACATCACCCGGTGACTATTCCAGATCTTGTCGTAAAGAGTCTGTGGACCGCCCACCCCTTGTTCGAGTTGCATCGCTTCGTCTCACTCCGTCAATGCGCCGATCGCGAAGGCACGCCTTCGTTCGGCGAGTCAATGTTGTGAGAGCATGATGCGCCTGACAAGCCGCTTTGTACGTGCTTTTTGGGAAAGGCACCATCGTCAAACGCGATGACGAAGCGGCGTCGCCGTCGACCGGAAAGCGGATTCGAGAAACCCGCTCTGCGACTTCGCGCGGAATCAGACCGTGAAGCGCCGCGCAAAGGGACGTGGAAACTGTTTTATCGATATGCGCTGAGCCTTTCGGTGTCTTCACCGAAGCGCATCTTCCACCAGCTCGATCCAGTGCCGCACGCCGGTACGCCCCGCGCCCGCGAGATGCGTCTGGCACCCGATATTCGCCGTGACGATCATTTCAGGCGCTTCGCTTTCGAGCGCGTCCATCTTGCGCTCGCGCAGTTGCGTCGATAGCGCCGGCTGCGTGATCGAATACGTTCCGGCCGAGCCGCAGCACAGATGCGCATCGGGCACGGCGGTCAGGTCGTAGCCGAGGCGTGTCAGGATCGACTCCACTGCGCCGCCGAGTTTCTGCGCGTGCTGGAGCGTGCAAGGACAATGAAACGCGATGCGCTTACGGTCGGTGGATCTGAGCGCGTCGAGCGGTTCTTTGCGCATCACTTCGACGAGATCGAGCGCGAGTTCACTGACGCGCGCGGCTTTCGCCGCATACGTCGGATCGCCCCGCAACAAATGGCCGTATTCCTTCACGAACGCCCCGCAACCGCTCGCGGTCTGCACGATCGCTTCCGCACCCGCTTCGATGGCGGGCCACCATGCGTCGATGTTGCGCCGCGCGCGCATCAGACCTGCCTCCTGTGCGTTCAGGTGATAGTCGGTCGCGCCACAGCAGCCGGCCTGCGGCGCACCGATCACGCTGATCCCGAGCCGATCCAGCACGCGCGCGGCCGCTGCGTTCGTATTCGGCGACAGCGACGGCTGCACGCATCCCTCCAGCATGAGCACACGACGCGCATGCCGCGCGCCCGGCCGCACCTTGGCCGCGGTCGCGCGTGCAGGAATCTTTTGTCGCAAAGCGCTCGGCAGAACGGGACGCGCGAGACGGCCAGCCTTCAGCAAGGTATCGAACACGGCAGGACGCGTAATCGCGTGACGCAATCCGTTGCGCAGCAAGCGTTCGCCGGCGGGCCGCTGAACGCGACGCTCCAGTTCCCCGCGGCCGATGTCGAGCAGCGCGTGATAGGTGACGCCCGAAGGACACGTCGTTTCGCAATTTCGGCACGTCAGGCAGCGGTCGAGATGCAGCTGCGTCTTCTGCGTGACCGGCTCGCCTTCCAGCATCTGCTTGATGAGATAGATGCGCCCGCGCGGACCATCGAGTTCATTACCCAACAACTGATAGGTCGGGCAGGTGGCATTGCAGAACCCGCAATGGACGCACGAACGCAGAATGTCTTCCGCTTCCTTCGCGCGCGCGAGCGTCTTCGCTTCGTCGCTGAGATTCGTTTGCATGGCTTGTGCGTGTCGATGGCGTCAGTAGTCGGCGTACATCCGGCCCGGATTGAACACACGGTGCGGATCGAGGCGTTGCTTCAGTTGCGTGTGAAAGCGCATCAGCGCTGCGGGGATCGGCTGGAACGGCTCGGGCGTCACGCCCGGAACGAAACACGTCGCATGGCCGGCCGCCGCACTCGCAATACCTCGAATGACGTCCGCGCTCGCTTCGCTCTTGAGCCAGCGTTGCGCGCCCCCCCAGTCGATGATGGCGTCGCCGGGCAGCGCGGCGAGCGGCGTTGCATTCGGCAAGGACAGGCGCCAGAGCGGACGATCATCCTCGAAGAAGGCGAGACGATGTTCGCGAAGGGATGTCCAGAAATCGTCATCCAGATGCTCTCCACCGATGCGATCCGCCGCGGCGCGCACCGAACCCGCGCCGCCTTCGAGGCGAACGTGCAGCCGGCCATCGACATGACAGGCGCCGCTCACGGGCAATGCCGCCTTTCGCCAGGAAGAAAGCTCACGCATTGCTTCGGAGGCTTCCAGTGCGAGCGAGAGACAGCGCGTTTCACGCGGCTTGGGCAGAACCTTCATCGATACTTCGGTGATCAGCCCGAGACAGCCGAAGCTGCCGCTCATCAAACGCGACACGTCGTAACCCGCGACGTTCTTCATCACCTGCCCGCCGAAGCGCAGATGCCTGCCTTCGCCGGTAACGATGCGGCATCCCAGAACGAAATCGCGCACCGAACCCGCCCACGGACGGCGCGGACCCGACAGACCCGCTGCGACCACGCCGCCTATCGTCGCCGCTTCGCCGAATGTCGGCGGCTCGCACGGAAGCATCTGGCCGGCTTCGTCGAGGATCGCGTTCATTTCGGCGAGCGGTGTGCCTGCGCGCGCGGTGATCACGAGTTCGCTCGGGTCGTAGCTGACGATGCCGCGATGCGAGCGCGTGTCGATCTCTTCGCCTCGCACCTGCCTGCCGAGGAATGCCTTGCTGTCGCCGCCGCGAATGCGCAACGGCTGGCGGCGTGCGATCGCGCACTGCACCTGATCGACGAGACGCGCGCTGTCGTCGATGGAAATGAGGTCGCGTCGCATCAGAAGCGCTCCAGTTCGGGATGCGGCAATGCGCCGTGATGCACGTGCATCGAGCCGAACTCGGCGCAGCGATGCAGCGTCGGCACGTTCTTGCCCGGGTTCAAAAGCCCCGATGGATCGAATGCGGCTTTGACGGCATGGAAGAACGTCAGTTCGTCGCTGTTGAACTGCGCGCACATCTGGTTGATCTTCTCGCGTCCGACACCGTGTTCGCCCGTGATGCTGCCGCCTGCTTCGACGCACAGTTCGAGAATGCGTGCCCCGATCGCTTCTGCGCGGTCCATCTCGCCCGCAGCGTTGGCATCGAAGAGAATGAGCGGATGCATGTTGCCATCGCCGGCGTGGAATACGTTCGCGACGCGCAGCCCGTATTGCGCCGAGAGGTCCGCGATCCCGCGCAGCACGCGCGACAGTTCACGGCGCGGAATCGTGCCGTCCATGCAGTAGTAATCGGGCGAGATGCGGCCGACTGCGGGAAACGCGTTCTTGCGGCCCGCCCAGAAGCGTTGCCGCTCGGCTTCGTTGGCGGCGAGGCGGATGTCGGTCGCGCCCGCAGTGCGCAGCAGGGCTTCGACGCGTGCGCAGTCTTCCTCGACGTCGGACTCTGCGCCATCGACTTCGCAGAGCAGCAGCGCTTCGGCATCGACGGGATAGCCCGCGTGAATGAAATCTTCGGCCGCGCGGATCGCAAGGTTGTCCATCATTTCCAGGCCGCCGGGAATCACGCCCGCGGCGATGATCTTCGCGACGGCGTTGCCCGCCTTCTCGATATCGTCGAAGCTGGCGAGCAGGACTTTCGCGCTCTGCGGCTTCGTCAGGAGCTTGACCGTGACCTCGACCACAACGCCCAGCATGCCTTCCGAACCGGTGATGAGCGCGAGCAGATCGAAGCCGGGCGCGTCGAGCGCTTCGGAGCCGAGTGTGAGGCGCTCGCCGTCGATCGTTACGATCTCCACGCGCAGGATGTTGTGCACCGTGAGTCCGTACTTGAGGCAATGCACGCCGCCCGCGTTTTCCGCGACATTGCCGCCGATCGAGCACGCGATCTGCGACGAAGGATCGGGCGCGTAGTAGAGCCCGTGCGGCGCGGCGGCCTGCGAAATGGCGAGATTGCGCACGCCCGGCTGCACGCGGGCGATGCCCGCTTCGGCATCGACTTCGAGAATGCGGCTGAAGCGCGCCATCACCAGCAGGATGCCTTTCTCAAGCGGCAGCGCCCCGCCGGACAGTCCGGTGCCTGCGCCGCGCGCGACAACGGGAATGTCGTGCGCGTTCGCGTACTTCAACAAGGCCTGGACTTCGTCGATGGTATCGGGCAGCGCAACCAGCATCGGCGTGATGCGGTACGCGGAAAGGCCATCGCACTCGAAAGGCCGCAGATCTTCTTGCGCGTGCAGGAGTTGCAGATCGGGAAGCAGTGCCCGCAGATCGCGCACGATCCGGGCCTTGTCGTGGTCGCGCAGCGGGCCGTCGAGCTTCTCGTCGTAAGCGTAGGACATGCGGTGTCTCCGGTGGGGCGAGGGCTCGTTCCAATGTGTGTTTTTTCTGCGATTTTTCCGGTTCGAGCCAGTCATGTCGATGGTTTTTGCACTGGTAATACCAGTTTATAAAGCGACTTGACCGGTCCGAAAAGTTCCAGATGCAATTCCGAAGCGCTCCACGGTTCCGTCCAATGCTTGAGGGCGTGCTACGATCGAAAGCTGGTAATACCAGTGATCGAGCCATGAAAGACACGGAACCGAGCAAAAGGAAATTGGCGGATGTCGTCGTCGAGCGCATCGAGGCACTGATCGTCGATGGCGTGCTGAAGGTCGGGCAGGCGCTGCCTTCCGAGCGCCGCTTGACGGAAAAGCTCGGCGTGTCGCGAACCGCGCTGCGCGAAGGGCTGAAGGTTTTGCGCGCCAGGGGACTGATCGAAACCGCGCAAGGCAAGGGATCGGTCGTCGCAAGGTTGACGGCGGAGCCTGCGCAGACGCCGATGATGCATCTGCTCGGATCGCAACCGCGCACGCTTTACGACCTGCTGGAAGTGCGCGAGATGCTCGAAGCGGAGGCTGCGCGCCTCGCGGCGCTGCGCGCAACGGCCGCCGATCTCATCATGATCCGCCGGCGCTATGAAGAACTGGTGGCCGCCGATCCGCGCGACACCGATGCATCGACGCACGCACGGCTGGATCATGCCTTTCACCTTGCGATTTGCGAAGCGTCGCACAACCCCGTGCTCGTGCATACGCTCGGTATGCTGAACGATCTGATGCTGAGTTCGGTGTTCGCGTCGGTGAACAATCTCTATCACCGTGAGCCGCAGAAGCGCGTGATCGACAGGCAGCACGCCCGGCTATACAACGCGGTCACGGGCAAGCTGCCGGAGCAGGCGCGCAGGGCGGCAAGCTCGCATATCAAGAGCGTGCGCGAGAGTCTCGCGGAGATCGAGCAGGAGGAGGAGCGGCTCGTGCGGTCTACGCTGCGCCTGGAAGGCTGGGCCTGAGCCAAGCGGGCGCTCATGGCGTTATTCACCCGCGCCTCGCTCGTCAATGCGACCGGCGAAGGGAGCGCGATAGCATGCAATTGGCCGACAGCGAATCCGACCCACGCGCGGTGTTGACAGTATCCGGCCGGCTCGGCGGGTCAGGGTAGCAGCCTCGGCGGTCCGCACGTGTCTTTCGGAACCGGACCACCGTCGGCGAGCGCCACGCCCGCCTTACGTGTCGCGCTCCAAACGACATTGCGCCGCAACTTGTCGGGCGTGAGCCACCATCTAGCGTCCTGTATCCCTCCCCCGCCAAAACTCCGCACATCGGCTCGCGCCCTGCTGACCGACCTCTCCCTGTTTTGCTTCCCGTACACGCAGCGATTGGCGCGCAATGTGCAGTGCTTTCGGCAACGCCCGGCAGCCGGCATATGGAGCAGTCGGGGCAAGCCTTAAGCGAGTCGGCAGGTTCCGTACTCGCCCGAATCGTGGGGATCGTATGGCCGGGCGATTGCATCATCGATTATTGTGCAGCCTCGTTGCTTTCGCGGCGATCGTCAGCGTTTGTGCTTCGCGCAGCGAGCCGCCTTTGCCGACGATCCAGAGCGGCGCGATCGTTCGACCCGTCGTAGCAGTCGTCGATTCCTTGCCTCCCGTGGAAGCGGTTCTCCCGGCTGTCGCGCCACCCGAACCCGGCCGCGAGAATGGTTCCGAAGCGGCGCAAGAGGCATTCGATCTCGGCATCGAACGGCTGCGCAGCGCGACGTGGTGGGAAGCGAACCGCAAGCTGCGGCCTCAGCTTGCGCAGGTCGGCGACCTGATGTTCATCGCAAAGTTGCCCGAAGGCGAAATGGGACAGTCCGCCGAAGGCGCATCGCGCGTGCAGCGTCTGCGCCACGCGATGCGCGCGCATCAACAACGCAAGCCCGCAGGCTGGAACCGGCTGGTGACGCAGGTGCGCGACGCGCGCGCGAACGCGGGTGACTACCCTGCGCTGATGTTAGCCAACGCCTTGATCAATGAAATCCGCTATCGCGACGGCACCGACGGCAGCTACTACCCGCCCGCGCGCTTCTTCGCCGAGAGCGGCGTCTGCAAGGACTTTGCGGTCGCCAAGTACCTGCTGCTGCGTGAAGCGGGCTTCGACGCGTCGCAGTTGCGCCTCGTCTCTCTGGCGCCGCGCTACAACAATACGCCCGACGACTGGCACGTGATGCTCGTCGTACAGGCCGATGGCATGGCTGCACCGGTCGCACTGGACTCGCCGGCGCCTTTCGTGCGCAAGGGCAACGGCGATCCGTCCGACGCAGCGCCCGCCGATACGGTCGCCGCCGCTGAAAACGCCAGCAAGTCTGATCCGCAGGCCGGCCCGTCTGCGCGGTTAGCGGCGATCCTCGCCGGCCGCAAGACCGCCGACGCAGTGCTGCGCGCGCCCGTGGGGCCCGTGGTGGCGACACTCGACGCGTCCGGGCAGGCGGAGCGCCCGCTTGCCGTCGTCTTCAACGAACGAGGGAGCCTGTCATTCGAGCGCGAAGCGCCTGTGCGCATGCACCGGTCGACCGCCTCCAGGCGGCGCGGCGCCCGGTCGATCGTCGCGGACGATGCAGGCCGATCGTGGAGCGTAGATTCTTCGGGCGTATTTCCGAAGTGGCAATTGACGCATGCGGCCGGCGCTGCGCCTTTGGCGGACGCGCTTGAACCGGATCTGGGCCGGATCGACGTGCGCATCAGCACGGCCGGTTAGCAAGCTCACATCATTCCGGTTACACGTCTACCCCGCGCGGTGATGAGCGCTTCACGCGCGCCCGCTCCTGGCGAGTAGCGAGGCCTTCGATCCGACAGAAAACGGCAGACTGACGACTGCGTGAAAAGTATCATTACGCAGCGCAGGGACGCTTTTCGCCAACACTGCCGAGGAGATCGCATGACAATTCATCACTTCTCCGAGTTCTCATGGGACGAGCAGGAAGACGTCAAAGCCGTGCTTGCCAGCAAAGGCCTCGACCCGCGCGATTTCGAGATCACGGACAACGACGACGTTTCTGCGGGCGCCCGGAACGGAATGACCCGGCAAGTCTCAGTAGTGCGGCTCACTAACGGCAAGCGGGCGATCTACGACACGGATCACTTCGCCACCTGGCTCACCGATTTCGCCGAGGCTCTGGAGGCGGGCGAGTTCGACGACTGAGCGGCCCTTGCACGGCGCGGTCTCCCGCTACCGTTGCGAAGTAGCCGTGCATATCGCATCGTCGATGGTCCGCGGCATCCGCCAGTCGAGGCTCGAGTTGCCCGGCCACAGCGACGAGCCCTGATGCTGGTCGCGACCGCGCCGCCTCAGTGTGCGTGACTCTCGACAGCACAACCCCGAAGTCGAGTGGACGCTGCATGATCTGCGCGTGGCGTCGTGAATCTTCCGGCTAACGCGTCGGCGAAAAAACATTCGCTGCGCATTGCGGCCGTTCCCGATCAAGTGTGGAGCGGGAACGCTACGAAATCGAAACATACCGTGGCGGGCTGCATGTCGAAATCGACGAACCCGACTGCGCTTCTCATTGCAACGCTGTAGGCGGCAACGGCCTGCGCTCAAATCCACCAACCGACCTGAACGCGGGTATACGCCCATATGATCCCGCCACTCCACCATTTACTGTATCGATACACTAAATCGATACAGTCGCGCACTCCCGTCGTGTCGCGCTGAACATTTCGCCCGCGCCCAAAGCGGCACCCAGGAGACAACACCATGCAATCCGATTCCCGCATTTCCCGGCGACGTTTCCTCCAGACGGCGTCCGCGACGACGCTCGCGGCAGCAAGCGTGGGCTTTCCCGCGATCGTGCGCGCCCAGCCCGCCGCCACGCTGCGGTTGTCGTCCTCGATGCCGCCGAACGAAAACGCCGCGCACTACGTCTGGTATCAGAACCTCGCGGCGAACCTGAAGGCGAGTGTCGGCGATCAGATTCGCATCGACTATTTCCCGAACAATCAGCTCGGCAAGGAAAGCGACGTCGTCCAGCAGGTGAAGGTCGGCGCGGTCGACATGATGGTTACCGGCTCCTCGATCTGGGCGACCGTGCTGCCGGAACTCGGCATGCTCGATCTCGGCTACGTGTTCGATAACTTCGATCACGTCGGCCGCGCAATGGACGGCACCGTCGGCAAGTCGTTCGACACGCTGCTGCAACAGCGCGCGGGCTGCTCGGTCGTGACGTGGGGCTATTCCTTCGGCGCGCGCAACGTGTTCACCAAGAAGCCCATGCAATCGCTCGTCGATATCAAGGGCGTCAAGCTGCGCGTGCTGCCCACGCCCGCCTTCATGGAAACCTTCAAGCTGATGGGCGCGGTGCCGACGCCGATTCCCATCGGCGAGCTGTATATGGCGGCGCAGACGGGCGTTGTCGATGGTTTCGAACACGATTGCGCGACCGTGCTCGCGAGCAAGTACGACGAAGTCGTCAAGTCGTGCTGGCAGACGCAGCACGTTTTCAGCCCGCTCGTCGTCGTGATGGGCCGCCGCGCGCTCGCCAAGATTCCCGAGAATCTGCGGCCCGCCTTCCAGAAAGCGGCGCAGGACGCGACCGCGAAGCAGCGCGTCGCCGCCATTCAGACCGCCGCCAGCGCCGAGCAGGAACTGAAAAAGAAGGGCATGACCTTCTATCCCATGTCGAAGGCCGATCGCGATACCACACGCGCCGAGATGCAGTCGCACTTGTACGCGAGCTTCTCGAAGCAATACCCGGCGACCGCGCCGCTTTTCACCGCCATCGCCGCCGCGCGCGGTTGATCGAGCCAACGACGCTGACGAGGCCGACACCATGACCACTTTCTCCGCGACGCCCGGACCGGAGGCGCAACTCGCCGCGCCCGGTTTCGGCCATGAGACCGTGCTCGCGCGCGGCCTCGTGCGCCTCATGCACTGGATCGAATACTTCTGCGCAGCCGTGCTCGCGGCGGATGTGATCGTGGTGTTCCTCTCCGTGATCTATCGCTACTTTCTGCACGATCCGTTCGACTGGGCGGAGGAAGTCGCCGGCGCGCTGATGATCGTGCTGGTGTTCTTCGGCGCGGCCACCGTGCTCGGACGCAGCCAGCATGTCGGCGTCGATCTGTTTCGCGGCATGTTGCCCCGGCGCTGGCAAAGCGCGCTCGTGCATGTCGGGCATTGGGTGATCGCGGGTGTCGCGGGCAATCTGTGCATGTCGTCCTGCCTGCTGCTGGTCGATTCTTACGGCCAGATGACGCCGAGCGGCCTGCCCGCCTGGATCAACGTGTATCCACTCGTGATCGGCAGCGTGTTCATGACGGTGTTCGCGCTCGCCAACGCGCTGAACGGCGCGCGCAAGACCGTGCTCGGCACGCTGCTCGGCTGCATGCTGGTCGCGGCCGCCGTGTTCGCGTGGAACGCCTTCGTGCCGGGTCACGCGCTCAAGCCGGGCTTTCTGCTGATGGCCGGTTTCATCGGCGGACTCGTGCTCGGCGTGCCGATCGGCTTCGTGCTCGCGTTCTCCGCGCTCCTGTACTTCCTCGCCGAACCGTCCCTGCCGATGCTCGTCTACTCGCAGCAAGTGATGGCCGGCACCGACCACTTCGTGCTGCTCGCCATTCCCTTCTTCGTGCTGGCCGGCTTGCTGATGGAAACCAACGGCATGTCGTCGCGCCTGATCGAGCTCTTGCTGCGCATGTTCGGGCGCGTGCGCGGCGGACTCGGCCTCATCACGATCATGGCGACTGCATTCTTCTCCGGCGTGTCGGGCTCGAAGCTCGCGGATATCGCGGCGGTCGGCGGCGTCGTGATGCCCGCCGTGCGTCAGAGCAAGGAAGATCCGAACGAAGCGGCGGCCCTGCTCGCCTGCAGCGCCGTGATGGCGGAAACCATTCCGCCATGCGTGAACATGATCATCATGGGCTTCGTCGCGAATATTTCGATCGCGGGGCTGTTTCTCGCGGGCGTCGTGCCTGCGGCGGTGCTGGCGGTGGCGCTCGCTATCGTCGCGGTGATCTTCGGGCGCCGCATCAATCTCGCCGATGCGCTCACCAACCCGCGCGCATGGCTGCCGCTTGCCGGCGGCGCGCTCGTCGCGCTCGTGATGATCACGATGATCGGCAAGGGCGTGACCTCGGGTATCGCGACTTCGACGGAAGTGTCCGCGTTCGCCGTGGTGTATGCACTCATCGTCGGCTGGCTGGCGTTTCGCGAGCTCACGCCGAAGTCGGTCGCACGCGTGTTCGTGCGCTCGGCGTCGATGGCGAGCAGCATTCTGTTCATCGTGGCGGCGGCGTCGAGCGTGTCGTTCGCGCTGACCGTCGAGCAGATTCCCGCGCTCGTATCCGATTCGATGATCGCGTTCGCGCATCAATACGGCCCGACCACGTTCCTGCTGCTGTCCGTGCTGATCATGATCGTGTTCGGCGCGGTGCTGGAAGGCGCGCCCGCGCTCATCATCTTCGGGCCGCTGCTCACACCGATCGCGACGCAGCTCGGCATCAACCCGCTGCATTTCGGCACGGTGATCGTCGTCGCGATGGGCCTCGGTCTCTTCGCGCCGCCGGTCGGGCTCGGGCTCTTCGCGACCTGCGCCATCACCGGCACGGAAATGAAAGCCGTGGCGCGTCCTATGCTCAAATACCTGCTGGTGCTTTTCGTCGCACTGGTGGTGCTGATTCTGGTGCCGTCGTTCTCGTTGTGGTTGCCGACCCGGCTCGGCCTGTAGCCGGCAGATGTAAAAGCTTATGAGCACCATTCAGGATGTCGCCCGCGAGGCCCGCGTTTCCGTGAGCACGGTATCGAACGTGCTGAACGGCCGCACCGACCAGATGCGCCAGGAAACGCTCGCACGCGTGCAGGCCGCGATGAACGCGCTGCAATATCGTCCGAGCACGCTCGCGCGGCAGCTCAAGACGGGGCAGACGCCGCTGATCGGATTGCTGGTGCCGTCGATCGCCAATCCCATGTACGGCTATATCGCGCGCGAGGTCGAAACCTACGCACAGGAGCGATACGGCTATCGGGTGATGATCGGCAATACGTATCGCGATCCGGCGAAGGAAGCATCGTTCTTCGAGGATCTGCTCTCGCAGGGCGTGCGGCGCGTGATCGTGATTTCGTCGCTGGCGAACGAGCGGCATCTGGAAACCGCCGTCGAGCGCGGCATGGTCGTCGTGAGCTACGACCGTCGCGCGACCGAAGGCGAGACGACGCGCGTCGAGCACGTCACGCCGGACAACTTCGAAGCCGCGCGAATCGCGACGCGGCATCTGATCGCGCACGGCCACACGCGGCTCGCCTTCGCCACGCTGACCGGCGTGACGATGAGCCGCCGTGACAAGATCGACGGCTTTTTATCGGCGGCGACCGATGCGGGTCTCGCGAAGACGGCGCATGTCCTCGACAGCGGCCCGGTGAACGAATACGGCGATTCGATGATCGCCGAAAACGGCCGCGCGCTCGCGCGTCTGCTCGCGCAGGACGGCGCGCGTCCGACCGGCATCGTCGCCGTCAACGATCTGATGGCGCTCGGTCTCATGGCGGGCTTGCGCGAATGCGGTCTGCGCGTGCCGGAAGACGTGTCGATTGTCGGCATGGACGGACATTTTCTCGCGGCGATTTCCAACCCCGCGCTCACGACCGTGCAGCTTCCGGTGCCGGCGATGGCCGCCGCGATGGTCGAGCGCGCGATGCGTCCGCACGACGAACCCATGCCCGCATCGGAGCAGGCGCTTTTCACGGACATTACGCTCGTGGAGCGCGAATCCGTCGCCCGGCCCGCGAAATAAATCAGGACGTAGACATGAACAAGGTATTCGTGAGTCATCCCCGGCACATGCTGGAACATTACTTCGGCGCGCGCGCATCGGCTGCGCTCGCGACCTTCGCCGACGTTGCGTATAACGAGGAAGACCGCGAACTGACGACAGCCGAACTCGCGGCTGCCGCGCGCGATGCCGATGTCATCATCGCGTACCGCCAGACGCCCGCGCCGCGCGCATTGTTCGAGGCACTGCCGAAGCTCGCCGCCTTCGTGCGCTGCGCGGTGGATATCCGCACGGTGGATGTCGATGCCGCGAGCGAACTCGGCGTGCTCGTCACGCAGGCAAGCGCGGGCTTCGTGCCCTCGGTATCGGAATGGGTGATCGGCGCGATGCTCGATCTCGCGCGCGGCACGACCGCGTATGCGCAGGCCTATCACCGCCATGAAGCGCCCGCGCCGAAGATGGGCCGCGAGCTTCGCGGCAGCACCGTCGGGGTGATCGGCTACGGACAGATTTCGCGCTATCTCTGCGACCTCGCGCTGGCGTTCGGCATGCGCGTCATCGTGTCCGATCCTTACGCCACGATCGACGATGCGCGCCTCCATCAAGTCGGCTTCGATGAATTGCTCGCGCAGTCGGACTTCGTCGTGTGTCTCGCGCCCGCCAATGCGCAGACCGCGAACCTCATGAACGCGCAAGCCTTCGCCGCGATGAAGCGCGGCGCGTACTTCATCAACGCCGCGCGCGGCGAACTCGTCGACGATGCCGCGTTGCTCGCCGCGCTGGCGTGCGATCACCTCGCCGGATGCGCGCTCGATGTCGGCCGCGCTGCGGACCAGATGCCCGCGGCGGCGCTCGCGGCGCATCCGCGTGTGATCGCGGCGCCGCATGTCGGCGGGCTGACGCCGGGCGCCATCGAGCATCAGTCGATGGAAACGGTCGCGCAGACGCAGGCGCTGTTCGAGGGCCGCATGCCCGTGGGCGCGGTGAATGCGGCGCATGCGTTCCGCCTCGCAGGCTTCGACATGCAGGCGGTCGCGCGATGAACATCGAAGGCGCTTGCGACTGCCACATTCACGTCTACGAGGAAGGTTATCCGCTCGCCGCGAGCGCGACGTTCACGCCGCCGCCCGCGCCCGCGTCGGCGTATCGCGACGTGCAGCGCGGGCTGGGCTTTTCGCGCGCGATCGTCGTGCAGCCGACGGGCTATGGCTTCGACAACCGCTGCACGCTCGCGGCCATCGGGCAGCTCGGTGCCGGCGCGCGCGGCATCGCGGTCGTCGCACCCGATATCGGCGATGACGAACTGCAGCGCCTGCACGATGCGGGCATTCGCGGCGTGCGGTTCATGATGCTGCCCGGCGGCGTGCTGCCATGGGACGCGCTTGCGGACATGTCGGCGCGTATCGAACCGCTTGGATGGAACATCGATCTTCAACTCGACGGGCACGCCCTGCCGCAACACGAAGCGATGCTGGCGCGCCTGCCCTCGAAGCTCGTCATCGATCATCTCGGCAAGTTTCTCGCGCCGGTGACGCCGCAAAGCGAAGGGTTCGCGTCGCTGTGCCGTCTGCTCGACGGCCCGCGATGCTGGATCAAACTGTCCGCGCCGTATGAGAGTTCGCGCACCGGCGCGCCTGGCTTCGATGACGTTTCGTGGCTCGTGCGCACGCTGTCGGCGCGTTTTCCCGAGCGCGGCGTGTGGGCGTCGAACTGGCCGCATCCCAATGTGAAGCCCCTGCCAAACGACGCGCGCATGCTCGACTGGACGATGCGGCTCGTGCAAAGCGACGAGATTCGCCGCAAGATACTGGTCGATAATCCGGCCGAGTTGTACGGGTTCCAGGCAGGCTTATTCTGATGCGTGTCCCGCAAACAGCAGGTCGCTCACAGATACTCCACGTTCCCGTCGACGCTGATCGCCTGTCCAGTGATGTTGCGTGCAGCGGGCGAAGCAAGAAAAAGAGCCGTCGCGGATATGTCCTGCATCGTTACCATGCGACGTAACGAGATCTTCCTCAGGTAGTCATCCCGCATCGCGTCGACCGTTACGCCCAGTGACTCCGCCCGCGCAGCGATCACGCGATCCATCCGTTCTCCCTGCACAACGCCAGGCAGAATGGCGTTGACTCGAATGTTCGCAGGCCCCAATTCGATAGCCAGCGATTTGGTGAGTCCGACGAGCGCCCACTTCGTCGCCGCATAGGGCGTGCGAAACGCGTAGCCGAGCCGCCCCGCGACAGACGACATCGTGATGATGCTCGCACTCCGCGAGGTGTCCTTCATGAGCGGCACCGCCTTGCGCAGGAAGTTGAACTGTCCGTTCAAATTGGTCGTGACGGTCCGCTCCCACTGCTCTTCGTCGATATCTTCTATAGCCCCTGTCGGACCGGCAATCCCGGCGTTGTTGATCAGCAGATCGAGTCCGCCCAGGGCGCGCCCGGTTTCTGCGACGACCTGATCGACCTGGTCCGAGTCGCTGACGTCCGCCACGCAGCCACGTAACGACGAATTCGTTGCCGCAAATGCATCGACGGCCACAGCATCGACATCGCAGATGACGACCTTCGCGCCGGCCTCGACAAACGCCTGAGCCATTGCAGCACCGATGCCAGAGGCCGCGCCGGTGATCAAGACCCGCAAACCAGGCTGGGGCTTCAACAATTCGAAAGTATTCATGTCAACAAGATTCGATTTCGATACCACGGCGGTCAAAGCGTCATGCCGCCAGACACTTCGATCACTGCGCCATTGATATAGCTCGCCTCGTCGCTCGCCAGAAACGCGTAGACGTTCGCGACCTCCTCTGGCGCACCTAGGCGGCCCAGCGGCACCTGTTCACGCATCTTGTGCAGAACGTCTTCGGGGATCGTCGAAAGAATCGACGTATCGATGAATCCGGGGGCCACGGCGTTGACGCGAATGCCCTTCGGGCCGAGCTCCCGGCTCCATGTCTTCGTGAAGCCGATCACACCGAATTTGGACGCGGCGTAGTTGGTTTGCCCAAAGTTGCCATAGATGCCAACGACCGAACTCGCATTCAGAATGACACCCGAGCCTCGCGCGATCATCTCCTCTGCGACGGCCTGGCTTGCATGAAAGACGGCCCGCAGATTTACGTCGATCACCGCATCGAACTGATCGAGGGTCATCTTCTGCAGACGAGCGTCGCGCGTAATGCCTGCATTATTCACAAGCACGTCGATTCGACCGAAGCGCCTGATCACGCTCGCGACCACCTCGTCGACGGCGAGCCGATCCGTCATGTCGATGCAGTATTCCGCCGTCTCCGCACCCGCTTTCCGGCAAGCCTGCGTCACTTGCCTGAGCGCTGACTCATTGACATCGCACACGACAACCGCCGCACCTTCCTGCGCGAACTTGCGAGCGGTCGCTGCGCCGATTCCCTGCCCCGCGCCCGTAATGAGCGCGACTTTCCCTTGTAGTCTCATTTTTTTCCTTGCGGGTCGATCGTTCAAGAATGCATTTCGGCAGCACTGCCCTTTCCAAGCGGGTGCGACGTTTCGGTCTCGCGGCGAATCGCCTTTGCGAACACCGGCACGAGCAGCAGACCGAGCAACGACGCCACGAGAATGATGTAGAAGCCGGAATCGCTACGTCCCGTCACGGTTTCAGCCAATCCGAACAGGTAGGGTCCAACGAACCCGCCGATAAGCCCGATCGTGTTGATGAACGCAAGCCCTGCCGCTGCCTGAATGCCGTGAAGGCGCTTCATCGCGATGGCCCAGTACGATGGCAACACGCCTCCGGCAAAGAAAGCCGTGACCGCAAGGAGCACCATGCGTGCCGCAGGATTCGATGTGGCGATGAACGCGCACGCACCGGCAATGAGCCCCACCGTGAGCATGCCCAGGTAAGCGCAGTCATTGCCGTAACGCCGATGAATCCGCGGAAGAATGAGCACGCCCAACAGGAAACCGAGGCCGACGCTCGCGGCAAGCACGCCCACGAGAAACGGCGACTTGACGTGCATCTGCTGAATCATCGAGGGCGCAAAAAAGTAGAGCCCGACGAACGCCACCTGGTTCAGAAAGTAGATCAGGCCCATCAGGACAGTCGTGGGACGCTTCAACGCCGCCATCCAGTCGGAAGACGTGAGCTCCGGATGCCCTTGCGCGTCAGCGGCCGCGCGTGATTCCAGCGCCTGCGCTTCCTCGGCGGACAGCCAGCGGGCGTCGCGCGGACGCTCCGGCATCTTGAAGAAAAGCAGAATGCCGACCAGAACGCTGGGAATGCCCTCGATCATGAACATCCACTGCCAGCCATGAAGGCCGCCGAGCCCATTCATTTGCATCAGGGCTCCGCCGAGCGGACTGCCGAGCATCAACGCAAGCGCCGGCGCGATATAGATCCAGCCCACTACGACAGGCTTGTCGTTCGGTGCGAACCACAGCGTGACCATGTACATGAGCGCAGGGAAAAGCCCCGCTTCAGCGATGCCCAGCAACACACGCAGTACGTAGAACGACCACTCGCCTTGCACGAACATCATCGCGGTGGAGAGAATGCCCCACGTCACCGCGATTCTCGCGATCCATCGCCGCGGCCCGATTCTGTGCGCAGCAAGATTGCTGGGCACTTCGAGCAAGGCATAGCCGATGAAGAAGATGCCCGAACCCAATCCATACGCGGCGGCACTGATGCCGACATCGACTGCCAGTTGCGCTTTCGCCAACGCGACGTTCGTGCGATCCAGAAACGACATGAAGTAGATCGCGCACATGAGTGGAATGAGTCGCCGCATCGCTTTCCGGGTCGCGGTGTGATGCAGCTTATCGAGGTTGTCGATGATGTTCATTGTGTCTCCGGGATGGGTCTGCGCCCTGTCTACGAATATCGAAAGTCTTACGGTGTAACCTTGTCGCGCCCCTTCAATCCCAGCATGGCGCGCGCATCGTCCGGCGTCGCTATTTCAAACGACAGTTCTTCGAGGATTCGACGGATCTTGCGCACTTGCTGCGCGTTCGACTCGGCCTTCACGCCCTTCGCGATGTACACGCTGTCTTCCAGCCCGACGCGGACGTTGCCGCCGAGAATCGCGCTCATCGTGACCAGCGGCATCTGATGACGGCCTGCGCCCAGCACGGAGAAGTGATAGTTCTCGCGTCCGAACAGGCGGTCGGCCGTTGCGCGCATCACGGTCATGTTCTCCGGATCCGCGCCGATGCCGCCCAGGATGCCGAACACCGACTGAATGAAAAACGGCGGCTTGATCAGGCCTTGATCGACGAAATGCGCGAGATTGTAGAGATGCCCGAGGTCGTAGCATTCGAACTCGAAGCGCGTGCCTCGACCTCCGAGCTCGAGAAGGATGCGCTTGATGTCTTTGAAGGTGTTGCGGAAGATCATGTCTTCCATGCCCTCGACATAGCCCTTTTCCCACTCATAGCGCCAGGACGATACCTTGCTTGCAAGCGGATGGATCGAGAAGTTCATCGACCCCATGTTGAGTGAACACATCTCGGGCGCCGCTTGCAGCGGATAAGCGAGCCGCTCCTCCAGGGTCATGCGCGTGCTGCCGCCTGTCGTGATGTTGATGACCGCGTCCGTTGCCTCTGCGATGGCGGGGACGAATTCGCGAAAGACGTCGGGGCTGGGCGTGGGACGCCCGTCTTTGGGGTCGCGCGCGTGGAGATGAATGATCGCCGCTCCGGCTCGAGCGGCGTCGATCGCCTGGTCGCGGATTTGCGCGGGCGTGATCGGCAGATGCTCCGACATTGTCGGGACGTGAGTGGCGCCGGTGACTGCGCACGAAATGATGACCTTGCGGCCTGTATCGCTCATCGGGAAAGTCCTCGTCTCCGTTTGCATTCAGCGCCTTCTCGCACGTCAGTGGCGCCTTGTGACTCAAATCTTATTGAGGTAGCATCTTCGAGAAAAGGTCTTTTTCGGACACTCGCGAGTCCTCAGAGGACAAGAGAAACATGGCCACTATCCGCCCGCCGCTCAACGAACGCATGTTCGCGCCCTACAAGATTGCCGCGCTGGTCGAGGTGCTCGCGGAGCAGGGCATCGCACCCGAAGACAGCCTGAGCGGCTCGGGTGTCACGGTTGGCGAATTGCAGGACGCGTCCGTCCTCACGTCCGTCGGACAGTATGCGACCGTCTGCAGGAACGCCGTGTCGCTGGGCTGCGATCCAGCTACGCCTTTCAAGGTCGGACGCAAATTGCACCTGTCCGCCTACGGCATGTATGGCTACGCGCTCATGTCGTGTTTGTCGTTGCGCGACTACTTCAAACTGGGCGTGAAGTATCACCGGCTGGCGACGCCGACCGTCGCGATCGAATGGACGGAGTATCCGGACCGCATGGTCTGGACGTTCCCCGATGCGTTTACGTCGAGCCCGTCCCGTGAACTGCGCGAATTCATCATCGAGCAGCAATACACGCAGCACGTGACGCATCTTCAGGACGTCGCCGGCGGTATATGTCCGCCTGTGAAAGCGTGTTTCTCGTATCCCGCGCCCGCGCACGCGGACATCTACCCGGACTATCTTGGATGCGAATGTCTCTTCGGGCAGGCGCAATGCGAGTTGATCTACGACAGCGCGATACTCGAGCGCAAACCGCAACTCGCTCACCCTCTCACGACGGCAATGCTGCAAGAGACTTGCGATCGATTGATTGGACAGGCGAAGACATCGAGCGGCGTCTCGGGCGAGGTGTATCAAAGTCTGATGGCCACGCCCGGCTCCTTTCCCGACATGGAGAGCGTCGCGAAGTCGATGCATCTCACGTCGCGAACCTTGAGGCGGCGACTTGACGAAGAAGGTTCGTCGTTCCAGGCCATCGTCGATGATGTCAAACGCTCGCTCGCGCTCGAATACCTGAAGACGACGAAGATGAGCACCGAGGACGTTGCGATGCTGCTCGGCTTCAGCGATGCCGCGAATTTCCGTCGCGCGCTCAAACGCTGGACGGGAAAAGGCACCGAGGCGCTACGTCATTGAAAGCATGACGATGCCTGATGCGCGAACGCCTTCGCTCGTCCGGATGCGGCGACTTCGGATACGTCGCCGCCGTCGGCATGGGGAACGAAAGTCGCTACGCGCCTTGCGTGATGTAACTGATTTCGCGTTGCGCAGGCGTCAGCACACGGACAGGCGTACCTGCGATCCAGGCGCGAATGTTTTCAACCGACTCGCCGTAATAGATTCGATAAGACTCATCGGTGACGTAGCCAATGTGGGATGTCGCGATGACATTGTCCATCGATCGGAACGGATGCTGCGGCGGCAACGGCTCCTGATCGAAAACATCGAGCGCGGCGGCCGCGATCTGTTTCTCGCTCAGCGCATCGATCAGCGCCTTTTCGTTCACGATCGGTCCGCGCGCGGTGTTCACCAGCAGCGCGTGCGGCTGCATCATCGCCAATTCTTTCGCGCCGATCAGATTGCGCGTCCGGTCCGAAAGGCGGACGTGAATCGAAAGGATGTCGCTCGCGGCGAGCAGTTCCTCCTTGGAGACATATGAAGCGCCGAACTTCGCGGCCGACTCTTGCGTCATGTTCTGGCTCCATGCGATCGTGCGCATCCCGAAAGCCTGGGCGACTCGCGCGGTCGCGCCACCGGTATAACCCAGACCCAGAAGACCGATGGTTTTGCCATGCAGGTCGCCGCCGACCGATACCTGCCAGCCTCCCTTCCTGAACGATGCGACTTCACGCGGAATGTGCCGCGTCGCGGCAAGAATAAGCGCCCATGCAAGTTCGGCCGCGGCCGTCGGCGAGGATGCGGTCCCGCACACCGTTATGCCCAGTTCATGGGCCGCTTCGATATCGATGGCTGCGTTCCACGGCCCCGTGCTTGCCAGCAACTTAAGATTCGGCAGCTTCGACAGGACGCTACGCGTGAACCAGGTGCGCTCGCGCATCACGCAGAGGATGTCGTAGGGACGCAGACGCTCGACCAGTTCGCTCTCTTCACTGATCGTGTTCGTGATGACCGTGATGTCAGCGTGTTCGCGCAAGCTGTTCCAGTTTCCGAATCGAAGCGCGGTGTTCTGGAAATCATCGAGAATGGCAATGTTATGCATAGGTCCTGGCCGGTTCCTTTCGAGGTGCGGATCAAAGCCGCGCTTGCGTATGACGTCTGAAGCCGAGCAGCATGACGAGAATGCCCGACACGAGTATTGCCGTCATCACGTAGAGGCCGCTGACGAGCGTTCCTGTCGCGGTCTTGAGCCATCCGATGACGAACGGACTGCAAAAGCCACTGAGCAAGCCGATGCAGTTGACGAAAGCGATGCTCGTCGCTGCCGCCGGCGATCCGTTCAGGTAATCCGCCGCGAGCGACCAGATAAGGACGTTGGTCGCGAAGATGCCCACGCAGGCAATCGTCAGCAGCCCAACGGTCAAGGCGGGGGAGTTCGTCGGATGCGAGACGAGCAACAAGGCGACAGCGCCCACGAAACCCGCGATGGCCGCATGCCAACGCCGCTCGAGCATTCGATCCGAGCTTCGGCTGATCGCGACCATGCCGATCGCCCCCATGCCGTACGGTATGACGGAAAGCCATCCGAGCAGAGAGAGATTCGAAATGCCCGAGTCCTTCATGACGGTCGGAAGCCAGAAGGTCACCGAATAGGTTCCGCAGACAAACGCGAAATCGATGAACGCGAGCATATAGACCTTGGGGTCCGAAAGCGCCTCCGCGAGCTTCGCATGACCGTTGTTTCCGGCCTTGCGCTTGCGCTCCATCTCGACTTGGAAGGCCTGGCGAAGCACACTCTTCTCCGCTTCAGTGAGCCATTTCGCCTTGTCGATGTTATCGTCCAGCAGGAATAACGTGACGAGACCGAGCACGACCGCCGGCAGCGCCTCGACGATATAAAGCCACTGCCATCCGGCGAGATTGGCGACATGAGCAAGACTCGTCATCGCCCATCCGGACACAGGACCGCCGACGAGACCCGCGACCGGAAACCCCACCATGAAGCACGCGATTATCACGCCGCGCCTTCTTTCCGGAAACCACGAACTCAAGTAGAAGATCACGCCGGGAAAGAAGCCCGCCTCGAACACACCGAGCAGCAATCGCACGATATAGAACTGGGTGACGTTCGTCACGAACGCGGAGCACGCCCCGACGATTCCCCAGCAAATCATGATGCGCGCAATGGTTCGCTTCGCGCCCATGCGCCTGAGCAGCATGGCGCTCGGCACTTCCAGCAAGCAGTATGAGAGAAAGAAAATGCCGGCGCCCAGGCCATACACGCTGTCGCTGAAGCCGAGCGCGTCCTGCATCTGCAGCTTTGCAAAGCCGACGTTGATGCGATCCAGAAACGCGACGACGTAACACACGAAAAGCAAGGGCACGATGCGCAGCGTGACGCGCAAGTAGAGCGATCGATCATGCGCGTTTGCAGTCGATCCGGACTGAAGCGCATCGGCTGACGCCGGCTCGGAATTTAGAACGGACTCGTTCACTCGCTGTCTCCATGTTTTACGGCGTGGGCTAACGTGATCGACGCACTCCTCTTCCATCCCCAACATGCTTCGCCAGTCTAAAAAGAATCGATGCGCAAAGATAATGAAAAGTACAGATCAGGTGAGACGCGCGGGTTATATCGGTGATAACCAGTAATCAGCGGCGCTTGGAGCTTTTGTTATCGGTTGCGTAGCGGCTTTATCTCTGCGACGATTGACCGGGCATGTGTCATTCATCCTCTCGCGCACGAATTCATCAGGAGACCGACTTGAAAGGCAGCATACAGAACAACAACTTCGTCCTCGTTCACGGCGCCTGGCACGGCGGCTGGGTCTGGCGACCCGTCGTCGATGAACTGATCGGGCGCGGCCATCGCGTCATCGCCCCGACCATGACCGGCCTCGGCGAACGCCATCATTTGCTTGCGTCGGTCACGTCGCTCGATGTGAATATCGCCGATATCGTCAATGTCATCGAAGCGGAGGAACTGAACGACGTCGTGCTGGTGGGCCACAGCTATGGCGGCCTTGTTGCATCGGGCGTCGCCGATCGCATTCCCCACACGCTGCGCACGCTCGTATTCCTCGACAGCCTGCTCGTGCAAAGCGGCCAATGCGCGTTCGATATCCTGCCTGCAAGTGTCGTAGACGAGCGCATGGCGTCGGTACGGGCAAGCGGCCAGTCGCTCGCGATGCCCGTCAACGGGTTGAAGGGCACCGGCATACCGGACGATCATCCGCGTGCCGGCTGGGTGCATCGGCGGCTCACGCCGCATCCGCTTGCGACCTACACCACGCCGCTCATGCTCGAACATCCGCTCGGCAATGGGCTGCCTTGCACCTACGTGCATTGCGCGAATCCGTCGTACGACACGCTCGCGCCCGTGCGCGAGCATATCCGGTCGCAACATCCGGGCTGGGGCTGGGAGAGCATCGACACCGGCCACGACGCGATGGTCCTCGCGCCCGCCCTGCTTGCCGATCTGCTCGAACGGCTCGCGGCAGCGTCCTAGCCCGGTAAGCGGCTCATGCAGCGATCGCCTCCCGATGCACGAAGGTCTTCGGCAAACCCGCGCGGGCGATCGCGCCCGTGAACGGCTCGCCGGGCAGCCATCCCGCGATGGTCTCGCGAATCGCCAGCAGCCGGTCAATATCGATGCCCGTGCGCAGGCCTTGCGCTTCGAGCATGAACACCGTGTCCTCGGTATTGATGTTGCCCGTCGCGTTCGGTGCGAACGGACAGCCGCCGAGCCCGCCGAGCGATGCATCGAACGCACGCACGCCTGCATCGAGCGCGGCCATGACGTTCGCGAGACCCAGACCGCGGGTGTCGTGGAAATGGCAGGCAACGGGCAGTTGCCCCGCAAGCGCCAGAACCCGCTTCATGAGCGCACGCACCCGCGCGGGATTCGCATAGCCAACCGTGTCGGCGATGGTGATCTCTTGCGCGCCGGCTTCCATCAGCGATTCGACGAGCCCGAGCACGATGCGTTCATCGACCTCGCCCGCGATGGTGCAGCCGAACGCGGTCGCCACGCCCGCGCCGAGCACGACATCGCCGCCCAGCTCGTGGCGCGCCGCCGCGATTCGCACGAAGTCCTCGACCGACTCCGCCGTGCTGCGCCGCACGTTCTTCAGGTTGTGCTCGTTGCTCGCGGACAGCACGTAATGCACCTTGCGCAATCCCACGTCGAATGCGCGTTGCGCGCCCTTCAGGTTGGGCACCAGCGCTGCGGCGTGAAGCCCCTCGATGGCGAGCGCGCCCGTCGCGACCTCGACCGCGTCCGCGAATTGCGGCACGACTTTGGGCGGCACGAACGACGTCACTTCGATATCGGTCACGCCGGCATCGACCATTCGCGCGCACCATTCGAGCTTCTGCTCGCTCGTGAGTATCGTGCGCACCATTTGCAGCCCGTCGCGCAAGCCGACTTCGCGAATCTGCACATCTTTTTCGATCATGTCTGCTCCATTCAGATCGTCGCGTCCGCGACTGCATCGTTGCTTTCGTCCGTATGGCCGACGCCAGCCGCTGCGGCCGATGTCGCCGGCGCGAGCACCACTGCCGCAATTGCGCCGAGCACCATCAGCAGCGCGATCGCGCCGAGACCGCCGACCATGCTGTTGGTCATCGTCTTGATCGAGCCGATGATCATCGGGCTGACGAAACCGCCGAGCAGACCCACGCAATTGATCACCGCGACACCGCCCGCCGCGCCGCTGCCGCGGATGTAATCCGTCGAGATCGCCCAGATCAGCGGGTTGGGCGCGAGGATGCCCGCCGTCGCGACCGAGAGCGCCACCAGCGACAGCGCCAGATTGCCCGTCGTGAATGCCGCGACGACGAGGCCGGCCGCGCCGAACACCATCGCAACGGCGCAATGCCAGCGCCGTTCCATCGTGCGATCCGAATGACGGTTGAGCATGATGAGCGCGACCCAGCTCACGAAATACGGGATCGCGGAATAGCAGCCGATCTGCAACGCGCCCGACACCCCCGCGCTCTTGATGAGCGTCGGCAGCCAGAAGCCGATCGCGAACACGCCCGCGATCTGCGTGAACCACACGAAGCCCATCACGTAGACGCGGAAATCCCTCAGCGCGCGGGCGAAAGTGTGCTCCGCATGCTTCGTCGACACGCTCGAGCTCTTGCGAATGTCGGCGAGCACGACGGCCTTCTCGTTCTCGGTGAGCCATTTGGCCTGCTGCGGGCCGTCATCGAGAAAGAAGAACGCGACCACCCCGAGCACGCTCGCGGGCAGGCCTTGCACGATGAACATCCACTGCCAGCCGTGCAGCCCGAAGTAGCCGTTGAAGTACGTCATGAGCGCGCCCGACAAGGGCCCGCCGAACAGGCCCGCGATGCCGGTCGCGCAGGTGAAGATGGCGATCACCTTGGCGCGACGCTCGACCGGATACCAGCGCGTGAGATAGAAAATCACGCCGGGATACAGCCCCGCCTCCGCAAGCCCGAGAAAGAAGCGCACGGTGTAGAGATGCGAAGGCAGCGTGACGAACGCCGTGCCCGCCGCGATCAAGCCCCACAGGATCATGATGCGCGAAAAGGTGCGCTTCACGCCGATGCGCGCGAGCAGCAGATTGCTCGGCACTTCCATCAGCACGTAGCCGAGAAAGAAGATGCCCGCGCCGATGCTGTAGGTGAGATCGCTGAAGCCTACGTCATGCTTCATGTCGAGCTGCGCGATACCGATGTTGATGCGATCGAGGAACGCGAACACATAGCACAGGAACAGAAAAGGTATGAGCCTGCGCGTGATCTTGCCGTACGTCGCTTCGGCCGTTGGCCCGTCGAAGCTGCCGATGTCGGGTGTCATGTCTGTCTCCTCCGGTGAGTCCGGGTTTTTGGGTCGGCCGTGCAGTCGAGGTTAGCGGCCCTGGAATCGGGGCGAGCGTTTCTCGTTGTAGGCGCTGATGCCTTCGAGACGATCCTCGGTCGGAATCAGCCGGTTGTACGCTTCGATTTCCAGATACAGCCCGGTGCGCAGGTCGCCCTGCATGCCGAGGTCGATTGCCTTTTTCGCCTGCGCGACCGACAGCGGCGCGCTCGTGCAGATGTCGCGCGCCGCGTCGATGGCATCGGCGAGCACGCGCCCCGGCTCGCACAGCCGGTTGACGACGCCCCACGCGAGCGCTTCGTGCGCCGTGAATTTCGCGCCGCGCAGAATCAGTTCCTTCGCGCGCCGCATGCCGATGGTGCGCGGCAGTTGTTGCGTGCCGCCGCCGCCCGGCATGATGCCGCGTTTGACCTCCGTGAAGCCGAATACCGCGCTTGCGCTTGCATACGCGAAGTCGCAGGCGAGCAGCAGTTCCAGTCCGCCCGCGACCGCCGAGCCGTTCGCCGCGCAGATGATCGGCACCGGGCAATAGGTGATCGCGCGGTTCATGCGCTCGAACAGGTAGTGCTGCACGCCGAACTGCTCGTCGGTCATGCCTTCGCGTTGCTTGAGGTCCGCGCCGCCGCAGAACGCACGCTCGCCCGCGCCCGTGAGGATCACGCAGCGATACAGCGCCGGGTTCGCTTCCAGCGCGCCGAATACCCGGATGATTTCCTCGCCCATCGTGGTGCTGATCGCGTTCGAGACTTCCGGGCGATCGAGCTTGACGACGAGGATCTGTTCGTCGATTTCTTCGAGCGTCAGCGTGTCGAGCGCGCCGACCAGTTGCGATGCAAGTTTCAAGATGTCTCCAGTGGCGTTTTCGCCAGCAGATGATTATGTTCGCCGAGCTTGGGCGTCACGCCCGTGTGCGCGGGCCGCGCGCCGCCGAACGAGATCGGCACGCCGACGACCGTCGCCGCGCCATCGTCGGTGGTGCGCAGCAGGTCGAGCGCCCTGGTCTGCTCGTGCTCCACGACCTGATCGATGGTCTGGATCGGGCCGCACGGAATGCCGGCCCGGTCGAGCGCATCGAGCCAGTGCGCGATGCCCTGCTTGCGGAACTGCGCATGCAGCAAGTCGATCAGCTCGACCCGGTTGCTCACGCGCGCGCCGTTGGTGACGAAGCGCGGGTCTTCGGCGAGCGCGGGGATGGCAAGCACGCCGCACAGGCGATGAAACAGGCGGTCGTTGCCCGCGGCGACCATGATGGTGCCGTCCGCGCATTCGAAGGCCTGATGCGGCACGATCGCGGCCGTCCCCGATCCCCAGCGCCCCGGCAGCACGCCCGAGGCGAGATAGTCGGCGATCTGGATGCCCGCCCAGCTGATCGCCGTCTCGTACAGCGACACCGACACGACTTCGCCCGCGCCCGTCGCCTGACGTCTGAAGAGCGCGGCGAGCACGCCTATCGCGGCCCATAGCCCCGTGCCCATGTCGTTCACCGACACCGGAATGCGCGACAGCGGCTCGCCCGGCTGGCCGAGGAAGCTCATCAGACCGGACAGCGCCTGCACGAGCGGATCGTAGCCGGGCTTGTCGCGCAGCGGTCCCGCCGTGCCGAACGCGCCGAGATTGCAGTACACCAGCGACGGCTTCATGCGCAGCATCTGTTCGCCACCGAGACCGTATTTCTCCGTGCCGCCCGCCTTCAGGTTCTGCAGCACGACATCGGCGCGGCGCGCGATCAGCTCGCGTAACGCCTGGGCTTCATCGGGATTCGACAGCGACATCGCGATGCTCTGCTTGCCGTGATTCACCGCATGAAACAGCGCGGCCGCGCCATCGACGAAGGGCGGGCCCCAGTCGCGCGCGTAATCGCCGTGTTCCGCGCTTTCGATCTTGATGACCTCGGCGCCCAGCGAACCGAGGATCATGCCGGCGTATGGCGCGGCGAGACTGTGGCCGATCTCGATCACGCACACGCCCGCGAGCGGCAGGGGCTGGCTCATCGTTTCATGCGTGCTCATTGCGCCGCCACTTCGAACGGCGCGTCGGCCGCTTGCTCCGGCGCCGCATCGCGTTGCCCGTATAGTCGCGCCGCCGCATCCGCGCTGATGTAGCCATCGGCGACATCGGCATCGATGCGCGCCTGCTCGCGTTCGCGCGGATCGCCATAACCGCCGCTGCCCGCGGGCTGCACCGTCACGCGATCGCCGCGATACACGACCGTCTGCCCGCCCTTCGCCGCAACCTTGTGTTCGCTGCCGTCGGCGCGCTCGACGACGCACTGGAAGCGCGTGCCCGGCTGGCCGCCGAAGTGGCCTTCGGGCGCCGAACGTCCGCGTTCGCCGGAGACGGTGAAGGTGGCTTCGTCATATTCGACGCGATACACGCGCCGCGATGTCAGCCCGCCGCGCCGGCGGCCCGCGCCGCCGCTGTCGGTGACGAGCGACCACTCCTCGACCATCAGCGGCGACGTCGCTTCGATCATCTCGACCGACTGGCTGCCCGCGTTGCCCACGTAGACGCGCACGCCGCTCACGCCGTCCTTGCCCGCGCGCGCGCCCATGCCGCCCGCGTGGACATCGTGCATGGTGACGAATTCCTGGCCGGTGCGGGCAACGCGCGCCGCATCGGTATCGCGTCCGCTGAAAATGCCCGCGCACGACGCGCAGTTGCTTTGTCCGGTGATGCGCTCCGGCACCGCGGGCGCGAGCGCCTTGAGCAGCAGGTCGATCACGCGCGGCGAGGTCTCCGTGTTGCCCGACACCACCGACGCCGGATAGCGGCAGTTCAGCACGCTGCCTTCGGGCGCGATGATCGTCACCGGCCGATAGCAGCCCTGGTTGATCGGGATGCCCGGATCGGTCAGCGCCTTCACGGTGAACCAGGTGCTGTTGCACGTCACCGATAGCGGACAGTTGATGCCGCCGCGTGCCTGCGGTCCGGTGCCGGTGTAGTCGAAAGTGATCTGGTCGCCCGTCTTGGTGATTTTCACCTTGAGCAGCGGACGCTCCTGCTTCCAGCCCGGCGCTTCGATCGGATCGAGATACTCTTCCGCTTCGTAGACGCCATCGGGAATGCGCGCGATCTCGGCGCGAATCAGCTTCTCCGAGTGATCGAGGCTCTGGCTCATCACGTCGCGCAACGCATCGGCGCCGTACTTCGCCACCAGTTCGCCGATGCGCCGGTCGCCCACGAAGGTGCCCGCGTATTGCGCCTGGATGTCGAGCAGCAGTTCGTGCGCGTTACGGCTGTTTCTCGTGAGCAGGTTGAGCATGTCCTGCACCGGCTCGTCGTTGCGATAGAGAAACACCGGCGGAATGCGGATGCCTTCGGCGAACACGTCCCACGTCGTGACCGTATAGCTGCCCGGCGACTGTCCGCCGATGTCCGTCCAGTGGCCGCGCGTCATCACGAAGGCGACGATCCTGCCGTCCGCGAACACGGGCCGCGTGAATTGCACGTCGGGCTGATGATTGCCGCCGCCCACGTAGGCGTCGTTGCTGACGATGACGTCGCCGGGGCGCAGATTGTCGCGCCCGACCGCTTCCACCGACACGCGCGTCGAGATGACGGCCGAGCCGAGCATCGTCGGAATGTCGTTGCCTTGCGCGACGAGTTGCATGTCCGCGTCGAAAATGGCGGCCGACGAATCGCCGCTCGCGTGCATGAGCGGGCTGCCGGCGGTGCGCATCATCGCGATCTTCATTTCACGCGCGACCGCGAAGAGACTGCTGCGAATGATTTCGTAAGTAACGATGTCCATGAATTCAGGCTGCCAGTTCGATGACGAGGTTGAGATCGGGATCGACGCGCGCGACATGCGACGCCTTCAGCACGGCGCAACTGCTGTGCTCTTCGATGACCGCCGGCCCCTGGATGGTCGCGCCGACCGGGATCTGCGTGCGCGCGAATACCGGCAGGGTGCGCGCGCGGTCGTCGAAATAAACCTCCCGGGTGCGCACCGGCTTCGGCAGTTCGCCGCCATCCGCGCTCGCGACGCAGCCGCGCCAGCCGGTCGTCGCCACGAGTTGCAGGCGCACATTGGCGATCACCACCGGCTTGTCCTTGCTGACGAAGTTCCATTGCCGCAGATGCGCGTCCTCGAAGGCCTGCGCGAGCGCTGCGCGGATGCCCTGCGCCTCGCCCTGCACTTCGACGGTGATGACGTCGGGCTGGCCCGCGTAGCGGCAATCGGCGAGGCGCACGACCTTCACGTTCCGCGCTTGCACACCGTGACGCCGCAACTCGTCCATGCCTTGCGCGGTCAGGTCTTCGAGCGCGGCGTGCAGGGCCGCGTCGTCGAGCATCGCGAGATCGCTTTCGAGCGGACGCTGATAGTCGTATTGCTGATCCGCGACCGTCATGCCGAACGCGCTGAAGAGACCCGGCAGCGGCGGGATGACCACGCGGCGGATGCCCATTTCGTGCGCCAGATCGACCGCGTGCACGGGCCCCGCGCCGCCGTAGCAGATGTAGGAGAACTCGCGCGGATCGTAGCCGCGCTCGACCGTCATGATGCGGATGGCCTGAGCCATCAGCGCATTGGCGACCGAGCGCACGACCTGCGCGGCTTCGGGCACGGAGACGCCGAGCGGCCTCGCGATGACTTCGTCGACGACGCGCCATGCCGCCTGCGCATCGAGCTTGAATTCGCCGCCGAGAAAACTGTCGGGATCGATATAGCCGAGCACCAGATTGCAGTCCGTGACGGTCGGACGCGTGCCGCCGCGTCCGTAGCACGCGGGACCGGGGTCCGCGCCCGCGCTCTCCGGTCCGATGCGCACGCCGCCGCCCGCGTCGATCCACACGATCGAGCCGCCGCCCGCGCCGACCGAGTCGATGTCGATGCTGGGCGAACGCACGGTGTAGGTATGCAGCAGGCTCTTGTTGCGCAGTTCGGGGCGGAAGTCGCGGATCAGCGAGACGTCGAAGGTCGTGCCGCCCATGTCGCCGAGGATCGCGTTCTTCAGCTCGCTCTTCTCGCAGTTGCGGATCGCCGCGGAGACGCCGCCCGCCGGACCCGATTCGAGCAGCACGATGGGCTTGTCCGCGACCATCGCCGGACCCGCGAGACCGCCGTTCGACTGCATGAAGAGGAACTCGCCCGCGAAGCCGTGTTGCGCCAGCGCACTGATGAGCCGCCCGATGTAGCGTCCGCAGACCGGGCCGAGCATCGCGTTGATGACCGTCGAGCTCGCGCGCTCGTATTCCATCGATTCGGGGTTCACCTCGTGCGATGCGCAGACGAAATGATCCGGCAACAGGCGGCGCAGCGCATCGACGGCTTCGCGTTCGTGCCGCGGATTGACGTGCGCATGCAGAAAGCACACGGCGACGGCTTCGACATCCGACGCGCGGATCTGATCGGCGAGCGCTTCGAGTTGCGCATGATCGAGCGGCGTTTCGACGCTGCCGTCATGGCGCAGGCGCTCGTTCACTTCGAGCCGCCAGCGGCGCTCGACGAGCGGACGCGGATTGTCGAACAGCAGATCGTAGAGATCGGCGCGATCGTGGCGCGACACGCGCCTCAGTTCGAGGATGTCGCGAAAGCCGCGCGTGGTGACGAGCGCCGTCTTCGCGCCGGTGCCCTCGACGACCATGTTGGTCGCCATCGTCGTGCCGTGCCCGAGAAACGAAACGTCGGCGCTGTCGGTGCCCGACAGTTCGAGAATCTTGCGGAAGCCTTCGATGGTGCCGATGACGCGATCCTTCGGCGTCGTCGGCACCTTGGTCGACCAGATGCGCCCTGTCTCATCGTCCACCATCACGACATCGGTGAAGGTGCCGCCGACATCGAGTCCGATTCTTTTCAATTTGCCTCTCTCCTGTGATGCGTGATTTCCGGTTCGCTTGCTCACGCCGCGTGTATTCCGGCATGATCGAGCCGCGCCGTCGAGCGCCGGGCTGCGACGAACATCGACGAAACCAGTTTAAAGAGGCATCGATGCGGCCAGATAATGAAACCTTCCGATCAGGTGAGACGTTGGAGTTATATCGGTGATAACCAGTATCGATGCGATATTGAGGCGGCTGCGCGGCAATCACGTCGCGCTTCTGATCGCGCTGGACGACCACGGCTCGCTGCGAAAGGCGGCCCAGCAGGTGTCGCTCTCGCAGCCCGCGACGACCAAGTCGCTGCGCGAAATCGAGGCGATGTTCGGCGCGGAGCTGTTCGCGCGATCGCCGCGAGGCATCGTGCCGAACGAACTCGGACGCTGCGTCATCCGTCATGCGCGCGCCGTGCGTTCCGAGATCGGCGCGCTGCGCGACGAGCTTGCAGCCATCATGCGCGGCGGCGGGGGCATGCTCGCCATCGGCGCCGTGATGGGCTCGATGCCCGAGTGGCTCGCGCCCATACTTCGCTCTTTGCGGGAAGTGCAGCCGGACGTGTCCGTCGAGGTCTGGGAGGACAATAGCGCCCGCCTGTTATCGATGCTCGATCAGCGTCTGCTCGATCTCGTCATCGGACGGCCGAGCATCAGCGTCCACCCGGAAGCCTACGATTTCATTCCGCTCGAGGTCGAGGAAGTGTGTCTGGTGGTGGACGGCGCCGATCCGCTCGCGAGCGTGCAGCGTCTGTCGCTCGCGGAGCTCGCCGACAACCCGTGGATCGTGCCGCAAGCCGCGCTGCCGATGCGCTCCCTGCTCGAACAGCTCTTCGACGACGCCGAGGTTCCCTTCCCGCGTTACGCCATCGAGACGTCTTCGACATTTGCCACGTTGTCGTTGCTGCGAGCGAGCGAGGGCACCGTCGCATTGATGCCGTTGAAGGTCGCGCAATACTTCCAGGTGCACGGCATGATGGCGGTGCTGCCGATTCGCATAGAACGACGCGGCGCGCCATACGGCATCGCCACGCGTCGCGGGGCCACGGCGACCGCGCCGGTACAGAGGTTCATCGAGCTATGCAAGCAGAAGCGGGACGAGCAGCCTTGGCGCAATGACATTTGAATCGAATCAGCCGCCGACGATCGCACCGATCAGCGCGGTGCTCAATGTGGCGAGCGAGGGCGCTGCATTCGTGACGGGGCAGATTCTCACCGCCGATGGCGGCAAGACCGTGACCTTCTAACACGGCGTTCTTGAGAGAAGCCGTCAACAGGCGGCCGAAGGCCAGACTACGATCATCGACGCACGACGAAGCGCCAGAGCGCCATGCACTGCGCATCGGTCATCCGATAGTGAGGCATCGACTTGCCAAGCAGGACGCCCGCCGGGTCGATGCCGTCTTTGACCGCCCGGCAGAAGGACGTCGCGTCATAGTGACTGATCGGCCCGCCCCGGCGACTTGTCGCGCCGAGCAGGGCGTCGTGTGTCAGCGGCGGCGCGAAGGCCGAAGCCTTCGACGTGCCTGTGTGGCAATTGACGCATCGGGTCGTCCAGGAAGGTAGCGGACGATCGTCGTCGCGCAAATGCGCGGACATCGGATGCTGCCCGCTGAAAATTGCACACCCTAGGTCGGCCCGATCGCACGCGGCCTCGCCGCGGGCAAGCGGTGTCAGCGCGAGGAGCGCAAGGCCGATCGCGATGGCCTGTGTTGCAGAGTGGTATCGCCGCACCATTCAATGCACGCGCAATACGCGCGAGACGCTCGGCACCCCGTTCGAGTTCAGCGCGAACAGCATGTAATAGCCGGGGACGACGACGCCCGGATCGGAAGGAATGTTCAAATGAAATTCGCCCGCGGTACCCACGCTGAATGTCAGCGGCACGCGTCGCTGCTCGTTGTTGAGCGAATGCGTGGAAGACGAGGAGCGCATCAGTACGAATGAGCGCACTGCCCTGCTGGCCGTCACCACGATCGTCGTGCCGAGCTGCGCGTCCGACGGAACGGACGAGAGGCTCGGCCGGGACGCGGCAGACCCGTCCGAATTCAGCAGATACGGCGGCGTCAATATCTCCACGTCGGTGTGATTGGTCGCGCATGATCCGCACAGTCCGCCGCCGCCGCTCAGCACGCGTCCGTCGTTCAGGAGCAGCGCCATGCTGTGATAAGTGCGCGGCACGGCCTGCGGGGCGAGCGGGGAAAACGAATTGGTCGCGGGGTCCCACAGCTCCGGGGTGAGCACCGCGTTGTCGTCCGAGAAAGGCGCAGCAAACGTCTGCCCGCCGACCACGACGACCTGTCCGTTCGGCAGCACGACGCTGTTGTTGAACGCGCGCCGGTAGCTCATCGGCGCAATGGTCCGCACTACGGCGTTTCCACTGCTGATGTCGATGAGCGTTGCATTGGCGGTGGCCGGCGATTGATCGTAGCTCGGCGCGCCACCGACGGTGAGAATCTTGCCGACGTCGTACATGACCGCGTTGCCGTTCATGGCATCGTTGTCGCTCCCGCGGTTGCCGGCCGCGGTCACGCTGCCGTTGCCGGCCGTATCGAACCAGTGCATGGCCCGGCTCGGTCCCGCGTGAAACACGCGTCCATCACCGACCGCGAACATCCATGCGTGATTGTCGGCGCGAAACAGACCGCCGGCGTCGTTCGTGAGGATGTAGTCGTCCGTGATGGCGCCGTTGATCCGCCAGCCCGAACCCGCGGTCCAGGTTTCACCGCTCTTGCCTCCGAGCCCGCCGCTCCACGAGCCGCCCACGAGGAACACGTCGCCGTTGCTCAATGTCACGCTGCCCTGATAGCCGCGCGCGATGTTCATCTGATCGCTCGCGGTCCACGAATTAGTCGAAGGCGAATAAATGCTGGTCAGTTTCGCGGTCGATCCGCCGGTCACGAAAATCCGGCCATCAGGAAGGTTGACGATGCCCGGGCAGAACATGTCATGTCCGGTATTGGTCACGATCACTTGCTGGCTCCTGCCCGTCGACGGATTGAAGATTGCCGTATACGTCCTGCGCGGCGGGTTCGCCCCCGGGGTGAAGTCGAGCGCGCTGTCAGCCGACCAGACCAGCACGTTTCCATTGGGCAGATTTGCGGCCTGCAGCGGAACGAGCGGCAGCGTGATGGGCGCCGTCCACTTCGAAGGCAATGCGGTTTTCTGCGGCGGCAAGCCGCTCACCATCCACGTCTGTGTCGCACCTCCATTGCACGCCTGCTGCCTCAACTGGGCACCCTGGGAAGTCGTGCTCGCCGCGCTCACGCATAAGCCGCTATGCCCCGCGACGATTGCGTAGCCCGCGCCTTGCGGCATCAACGTGAAGGCCTGATTCAAGCCACCATTGCAGGTCCACTGGATGATGGGGCCGCCCGGACTCAGGCTTTGGCCCGACACGTCCATGCACAGGCCGCTGTTCTGGTTGACGAGGGTGTACCGGGCGCCGGTCGCAGACGGGAGCCATTGCTCGTTTGCGCCGCCCCAGCAAGTCCAGGCGATCACCGGTGCGCCCGGTGTCGTCGACTGGCCGCTGACGTCCGCGCACAGGTTGGTGCCGCTCACGGTGACGGGAGCCGCGGTTTGCGCGCGCACACTGAGCGATACGCCGGACAACGCGAGCGATAACGCGATCAGCAGCAAAAAGCGCATGCATCGGACGAGCAGGCTGGGCGCGTGTCCCGTCGAATGAATTTCTGGCATGGTTGCTCCCCGTACATGAGGCTGGTTATGTACGTGCAAGCGCGCCGAGCACATCGCAGATGTCGTTGACGCGAGGAAGGTCGGCGCTTCGCCAGCGCAGCATCGCGTTGGCATCGAAGCAATAGACCTGCGTGGAATGGTCCGCGATGTCGCCGAGGGGCGTCTTGCTGCCCGACAGCGCCACGCGCACCCGGTCTACATCTGAAAGTGCTGGCGTCGCTGCATTCCACGCGGGACCGGCCTGAAAACGCTCGAGCCAGGCGCGCAATGCGGAGGGTGAATCGGAAAGCGGATCGATTCCAATCGACAACAACTGCACGGGATGACGGGCGCGGATTCCCGGGATCCGTTCCTGCACCGTGCTGAAAAGCGCGCCTTGCAGCGGGCATACGGTGCCGCAACCGGTGTAGATCGTCTGCAGTGCGGTTACACCCTGGTGCAGCATGTCATTCAGCAGGCGCTTCTTGCCGGTCTGGTCGACGAGCCAGGCATCGTCGAGACGAAGCGGCGGCGTGACGAGTCCGAGGCCGCCATGTTGCGCGAATGCGATGGGACTTACCGCACCAAGAGCGAGCGCGGCCATGTCGCAAAGCATGGAACGGCGGGTCAGCGAAGGCGCACGCATCCCGGATTTCGCGCAGTCCGGCAGCTTGTCGCGGCTGACCTGCATCGTACACATCGGCACTATGATGACCCTCGTTTCGAGCGCTCAGGGTGTGAACCGCACTGCGAACTTCCAGTAGGACGTGCCCGCGAAGACATGTCGCCGCCGCCCGGCCCTTTCGTATTGCGATGATCTTCGATCGAAGATTAGCAGCCCAAATCTGCGACAAAACTTCGTCTCATGAAATGAATAGATAAATATGTGCACTTGGACACATTCGTTTTTTAGAGCCGGAACAACTCGTCGAGCAGACCGATTTTTTTCTATATAAGGATGGCTTACTGGCATTGCTCTTTGCAGGACCGGCGAAGGGCAATAATGGACTTTCGAGTTTCTGAAATGGCAACTGGCGATGCACGTCAGGGACGTAATGAATCTTTCAAAACTTCCCGGAAGAATTTTTCGAACCCGCTCGCCAATATGGCGGACCTGACCGAATCGTAATCTTTTTGATCAACAAACGCCGCAAGCATGGAGAACGGCCGCCTCGAACTTGCATCGTCGTGTCGAAAATAATTTTTCGCGGCCGCATTGATTCGCTCTGCGATCTGCGATAGCTTTCAAACGGTCGTCACCGTCGAATGCTGCTCTGCCCGGCCCGGCAACAACCTGTTTCGTGAATTCGACAAGCGCCTGCGATGAAGCAAGTCTGTCCGGAAGCTCCCGCGTGGCACGCTATGCACCGGAGTCCTTCAATAGTCGCCGACGCATTTCATCGTTCGCCATAAAGCCCGTCAAGATTACAAACGCGTTGTCGTGCCGCTGCACGATAGCTTTCTGATCAGTGAAGACCAGGCGTCTCACGTTGCGCCCGAACGTTCGGTGGCGAAAAGGTCGTCGTGTGCTTCCGGTGTAAAAAGCGCTCGACGGGTCGCAGCGTCCGCCGCAAGACCGGGGCACTGCAATTGCTCTGACTGAAATTGCTCTGTTGCAGCACCGCCGTGGCGCGACAGCGCGGTGCCCGTGCCGGCTTTCGGAGAAGGAGAAAGCAAATGAATGCGCGTTTTTCCGCTTATGCCGCCGCACTCGGCGCCGTGCTGATCACGGCAATCATCGGCGCGTGCAGCGGCGGTGACTCCGGCGGCGATTCGACATCGGCCGCCGCGGCCAGGACGCCATCGAGCGTGTCGAATGCAGCGGGCGCGGCCGCCGCGAACCCGATGGACGTCGTCACCTGGCACAACGACATTGCCCGCACCGGCCAGCAACTGGCGGAAACGATCCTCACGCCCGCGAACGTTCGTTCGAGTACCTTTGGCAAGCTCGCCGTCTATTCCGTCGATGGCGTCGTCGACGCCGAGCCGCTCTTTCTCGCCGGCGTGCCGATCGCGGGCGGCACGCACAACGTGGTCTACGTCGCGACGGAGAATGCCAGCGTCTACGCCTTCGATGCGGACAGCGGCGCCGTGCTCTGGAAGGTCTCGACCCTCGGCAACGGCGAGTCGCCGAGCGACGACCACAAGTGCACGCAGATCACGCCGACCATCGGCGTCACGGCGACGCCGGTCATCGACCGCTCGCGCGGACCGAACGGTGCGATATATGTAGTCGGCATGTCGAAGGATGGCTCGGGCGGCTATCACCAGCGCATTCACGCGCTCGACATCACGACGGGCGCCGAGCTCTTCAACGGTCCGACGGAGATCCGCGCGACCTATCCGGGCACTGGCGCGGGCAGTCAGAACGGCACGCTCACGTTCGATCCGGGCCAGTACGCCGAGCGCGCGGCGCTGCTTCTGCTGAACGGCGTCGTCTATACCGCGTGGACCTCGCATTGCGATTACATGCCGTACACCGGCTGGGTGATGGGCTACGACGCGAACACGCTGCAGCAGGCGAGCGTGCTGAATGTCACGCCGAACGGCCAGATGGGTTCCATCTGGATGAGCGGCGCGGGCCTCGCGTCGGACGGCGAGGCGATCTATCTGCTCGACGCCAACGGCACCTTCGACCCGACGCAAAACGAGCACGAGATGCCGATCCACGACAACTACGGCAATGGTTTCCTGAGGCTCAACCTGGGGCCGCTCAGGGTGCAGGATTACTTTCAGCCGTCGAACACGGTGCAGGAGTCGAATCAGGACGAAGACCTCGGCTCGGGCGGCGCAATGGTGTTGCCGAATTTTGCCGATGCAAACGGCAAGGTCTGGCATCTCGCGGTCGGCGCCGGCAAGAACTCGACGATCTACGTCGTGAATCGCTTTTCGATGGGCAAGTTCGATTCGAACGCGGATCACATCTATCAGGAGCTCGTCGGCCAGATACGCGGACCGATGTTCGGGGCGCCCGCGTACTTCAACAACACGGTGTATTTCGGCGCGGTCGGCGACACCATCAAGGCGTTCAGGGTTTCGAACGCCGCGCTGTCGGGCACGCCTGCCAGTCAGACGCCGAACACATTCGGCTTCCCCGGTGCGACGCCGGGCATTTCCGCGAACGGCACGGCGAACGGCATTCTGTGGGCGGCGCAGAACGGCTCGATCGGCGTGCTGCGCGCTTACGACGCGAACAATCTGGCCAACGAGCTTTACAGCAGCGTCGATGCCGGCGGGCGAGACCAGTTCGGCCCGGGCAACAAGTTCGTCACGCCGATGATCGCGAACGGCAAGGTGTATGTGGGGACGAAGAGCGGCGTCGCCGTGTTCGGGTTGCTGTCGAAATAGCGAGAGCTCGCTCGCAGCGACCAGAACGAAACGTTCCCGCCGTCAGTATTGACGAAGCGAGCATCCGCAGGCGCGCCTCGACGATGTGCATGCGGATCGTCACACGTTCCGGCATCGGCCCCGATGCCGGAACCATCAAACAGTCAAACACTCGACGTTCGGCTATTCAAATTGTCGAACTCGAGTTCGTCTTCCCTCCTGAATCTCCAAGCAAAACCTTACCTGGGCATCTCGCGCCAGCTCGCGAGGTAGTCCCGCAAACTCGATCCGCATAGTCGAACGAGAACCCCGGCGGCGCGTGCGCGTCGGCGACCGAGGCCCCAGTCATGAAACTGGTCGCAAGCGCGTCGCAGGCTTGCGTTCGCAAATTTGCTCGAAGAGGTGATGGCGATGAAATCAACGTTATTTCTGGCACTTTCGGCTGCGAGTGTGTTCGCGATCGGCGCGGCACAGGCTCAGGACAGGCCGCCGGCGCAGGACGCGTCGATGCAACTGGACGCGAGAGGCGAGCCGTCGGCGGCGCCCAACGACACGGCTTATGGCGGTGCACGGCCCGCCAGCATGTCGGGCAATCCGTCATCGCGTGATGCGAGGGCGGCAGGCGCCGACAGGGCATGCACGCCGGGGCTTGACTGCGACATCTATCGCGGTCAGTAGATCACGACTTCGTCGTTCGATGACGAAGCAAGGACAGGCGCGACGACGCGTGCGTCATACGTGCAGGTGCATCGGACCGTCGTGTCTGCGATGCACGAATCCAACGGAGATGAATGATGAAGATGCTCTTTATTGCGGCAACGCTGTTTTCCACGGCGCTCGTTGCAACGACGGCGCAGGCGCAGACAGGCGAGCCGCTGACGCGCGCGCAGGTGCGTTCCGAACTCGTCGAACTGACGCACGCCGGCTATTCGCCGGCGTCGGAAGACGCGAGCTACCCGAGCAGCATTCAGAGCGCCGAAGCGCGCGTGGCGGTGCATGACGGCGCAAATGCGTCGGGTAGCGGATACGGCCCTTCGATCGCCGGCACGCGACAGTCCGGCGGTTCGGCGGGCACGGGCAGCCAGGGAAAGGATATTTTCTTTGGCCAGTGACCGCCTCGCCGCCCTCGTCGCGCTCGTCGCGCTTGCCACCGATGGCGGCGGGCGCAGGCATCCAGACGCGACGCGCGATCAGGTCGCCCATCCGAAAGGACTGCGCGGCTGGCTGTTGAATCGCCTCGATGGGACATCGAACACGTCGCGCGAAAAAGGACAGGCCTACGGCTTCGACAGAAAATCGAGCAGCGCCTTGCTCGGAATGAAGAAGTACCCGCCGCCGGTCAGCTTCGTCAGATCCGGCAAATCGGGCAGGCGCACCGGTCCGTCCGACGTCGGAATGCTGAAGCTGCGGCCCGGTCCGCGCCCGACGATCGGATCGACTTCGTATTCCATCGCCTGCAGGCTCGAATTGAGCAGCCACGTCTTCTGAACGAACTCGAATTGCCGCTCGATATCGCCGTTCACGCACATGAAGAACACGCCGAGCCGCTTGTTCTCGTCCAGTTGCCAGCACTTGTTCTTGTCGAGATCGCCGAAAACCCGGCTCACGCGCAACATGCGATGCCGGTTCACCGAGGCGATCTCCTCCTTCGATCCGGGAAAGCGCGTGTCGCGCGGATTGGCCCGGCGAATGTGGGCGCCAAACGGACAGCCGTGCCCGGCCGGGTCTTCCTCGCCGCACATGAAATCGTTGTCGGGCGTTCTGCCGTGAGGGCCGCCCAGGCGGGCCGGCGGCGTGCCGTGCCGCACGAGCGACGAGCCGTCTTTCCAGCGGCCGAAAAACTTCCCGAAGAGCACGGTCTTGAGGTCGTCACGCGTTTTGACGTGGGAGAACGTCGGAATGGCCGCGGAAATCGGGAAGTCCGGCGTGCCCGGTGAAGGCACGGGCGAACCGGGATGGATGCGGATGCCCGTGCTCTCGTACCAGGTGTTGAAAGCGCGCAGGTCCTGTTCGTATTGCCGCACGACCAGAAATGTCCCGTTCAGGCCGAGATCGCGTCGCCCCGACGACGCATAGCGTGCGAAGTCGGGACGCACGCGCGCCGGATCGACGCCCGCATCCGGAAGCAGATGATGCGGATCACAAGACGCTGGAATGGTGGGTCCGGGCGGAATCACGCCGAGGTTATCCGGATAGCCGAGGATCAGCTCGCCGGGTTCCACGAGATCGTTCTCGTCGTGCGCGCGGTTGCGCTGCGGCGCGCCGCGCATGACGGGCTGCGAGATGCCATCCATGAAGCCGAATGGCTCGCTGCCGCCGATCCCGCACGCCTTTTGACCGGAGCGGTCGCGCAATTGCGTCAGCGGTTGATGGTAGGCGCAGGTGTGGCCATTCGCCGAGATTGCCAGGCGCACGGTGGTCTCCAGCGTCATCAGATCTGACGGGTCCAAGCCATACGCGAGCACGAGCACATCCGGATTCGTGCGCGGGCCGCCCCACGCCCATTTCGTCGGCTCGTTGCCGTGGATGTCGCCAAGTTCCCGCGCGCGGTCCGGCGTGCTCATTCCCTGCTTGAACGCGAGCGGAAACGTTTCGATGGCCTCGCGCGGCAAGCCGAGCAGCTTCAACGCGCGCGCCGAGAAGCCGATCGCGAGCGCGGTGTTCATCTGCTTGTGAGCCGTGCCGTAGACGGCGAGATCGCGCAGTGCCGCGACGAATGCCTTGCAGTTCGCCTCGTTCTTCGAGAGCGACACCACGAAGGCGCTCGCACAGCGCATTCTCGACAGGCCGCCGAACGCGAGCGTCGATATCTGCGCGACCTGCAGCGAGGGCGCCGGCCGCGGCGTGGAGCCGAACAGCGCGAACCAGTCGATACTGTCCTGATTCGTTCCCGCAGTCGCGAAGCCCTCGTGAATCTGCGAATTGGTGCGGATGCGCGATGCGCTCAGGTTGCGGTAGGCCGCGTACCAGAACGGCGTGGGAATCTGCTGCCGGCGCGCCCAGCGCACCGTGCGGTCGCCGTCGGTCGCGCCGGCGCTGATGATGCCCCGCGTTCTCGGAAAGCCGATGCAGTTGCTCCAGATGCCCGTGACGCCCTCGGGCGCATCGGCGATGAAGTCGGCGACATACGACTCCCATGTGCCGTCGTAGTTCGACCAGAAGACGAGCTGATCGGTGCACGGAAGCCGCATCCAGCGCGCGGAATGGATGACCCCGTTCTTGCCGAGGAAGCCGAGCCTGTTCACGTAGCCGGCGGCGCCCACGCCGATGAACGCGAGGCGCAACGTCAGGCAGCGCAGGATGCCGGGTTTGAGACGCGACACCGTCAACATATGATTCTGCTGCCCGAAATTCTCCTTCGCGAGCAGCAGTCCGCCCTGCCTCGCCGACACGATGCGCTCATCGACGAAATCGGTCGCGCCGAGCATGTTGAGCCGCCACAGCGAGAGACCGAGCACGAGCGCGAGCGTCAGAAGCACGAGGAACAGCGTGGTCGCGGTGCACATGACGGCCACGAAAGTCGGCAACTGGCGCGAGAAATAGACGTTCGCGCCCATTCCAATGATCACGAGCGGCACCCAAAGCGGCCAGACCATGTTGTGGAAGCTCCGCAAGATCGCCTTGACCGCCTTAGGATTTCTTGGCAGTGATCCGACCTCTTCCTCGGCTTCCGTCGGCAAAGCCACTTCAGGCACGAACGCCCACTTCCAGGGGCGCCCCCTGGAGAGCCAGACCGTGCGGCGCACGAGCGCGAGCTGCTCCAGCGGTGAGAGCGAATACCAGCCCGGCTTGTTCTGCTCCTGCCCGATGACCTCGCGCAGCTTCTTCGCGAGATCGCGCTCGCGCGCGATGCGATCGGCGGTCAGGCCCGGCGAACCGCTGAACACCTGGCCGAGCGCGCTGAACCGCCATTTCGCGCTGATCCTGACTTCGTACGAAAGCAGAAGATCGAGCATGTCGGCGCGCGAGAGAGAAGGCTCGGCCGCGTCGAGGACGGTTCTCAACGGCGCGCAAAAATGCTCGGCGAGCTCCGCGAGCACGACCCGCGATCCGTAGTCCGACGTGATTTCAATCACCAGATGCGCCGCCTTGTTCGTCGGCCGCGAGGGTTTGAGACTCGGGGCCACGTCGGATTCGGAAGGACACAGCGTGTCGATCACGCCGAGGCTCATGAAGTGCAGGCCTCGCACCTTCCTCAACAGTTTGCGGATGTCGCGCTTCGGATAGTTGCCCCGCGTTTCCTCCGTCAGCGACCGGATGGCCGCGTTGACGTTGTCGACGTTGAGCGGATCGAACGGAACGACAATGTTGATGAAAGCGGGCGAGCTCATGACGATTTCCCCGGAATCCGGACGACGAGGTGCCGAGGAAAGATCGACTTCGGCCACCGCTGGAGGCGGCCGGCGCATCCTTGCGCGCGTTCGAGACCGGGCTGCATCACGAGCGGCTTGAATGTCTGGACGAGCTGCGCCTGCGCGATGAACGCCCCGACGCACCAGTGAAGGCCCAGCCCGAATTGCAGCCGGTCCGCGGCAGGGCGCCCCGGCGTGAACACGTAGGGTTGCTTGACCCGGCTGCGATCGAACATGGCCGACATCGTGCAGGCGAGCACGAACGTGCCCTCGCGGATGCGCTTCCTGCGCCAGGAATTCGCGGCGACGACGTAGTCCTTCTCGCACACGCGAAACGGACCGTAATTGATCGGCTTGTAGCGCAACGCCTCGAAGAGACATTGTCCGAGCAAGGTTTCGTCGCCCGACAGAGCCGCCGCGCGCGTCATTCTGAGCATCCCGCCCGTGCGCAACATCATCTCGAGGATATGACCGCCCGCGATGGTGGTCGTCGGCACGAAACCGACGATCAACCCGAGCAGAAACGCGCGCACCTCGGTGTCGCGGCTCTCCTCGCGCATGAGCCGGCCCATCACCGTCGTCGGTTTCGGGGGAACGCGCCGCGCGGCGCGGATCGCATCGTCGACCACCTCGCGCACGATGTCCGCCATCGCGTCCACATGCGGTTTCTGAACGATCGGCGGCGGCCCGAACAGGTGTCCGCTCAGACAGACGAGCGCTTCGGTGAAAGACCGGCGGTCCCCGACCGGCACGCCGAGGTATTCGACGCAAATGTCGAGCGGAACGTCCGTGATGAGCTTCTCGATCGCGTCGAGCTCGCCGCCCGTCGCCGCGCCGACGGTCCTGCTCGCGTGCCGCCGCGCGATCTCGCCGACGGTCTCCACATCGTCGAGTCTGAATACATGCATCAGCCGGACGAGCTGCTCGTCGTGAGCGCTCTTGTCGTCCGTGCCGAGGATGAACGGCGTGCCGGGCCACGATCCGTCCGCGAGCCGCGTCATCTCCCCGGCGAACGGCACCTTGAAGATGTCCGGGCGCGAGAGCACTTCTTCCACGTCCTCGCGCAACAGGACGGCCGCATAGCGGAACAAACCCGGGATCGGCCAGAGGTAGCGCAGCACGCCCAACAGATACTGCAGCGGCGGAACGTAACGCACCGGCGCGGGGCGCCGCGACGAGAGCCTCGGGCTCCTTTCGCCGGACTCGAAATCGACGTGGGGCATGTTGCCTTCCTTCTTGTTGCAAACGACGTCCAAACGCGAGCGCCATCATGCGCCGCCCGCTCCCGTCATCGATCACAGATTGGCGATGTGGCACGCACCTCCGACACGGGTCTCCAGAATCGCGCGGGCGCGGCGCAGGTCGGGAAGGTCATGAGCGTCGTCGAACGAGGCGGCGAGCAGCCTCAACTGATCTGCCGCGTCGGTCGTGGCGTCCGGTGCGCACGCGCCCTCCATCAGCTCGCAACGGGCGCGCAGCTCCCACAGCTTCGCGCCTTGCCCCACCGCCACCGCGCAGGCGCGCCGGAACGCCTCGAGCGCGGCGGCTTCGTCGCCACGCGCGCGCAGCAGCACGCCATGCACGCGATGAAGCTCCGCTTCGTCCCAGCGCTGGCCGGTCGCCCCCGTGATCGCGAAGGCCTCGTCGAGCAGACGCAACGCCATGTCGGTTTCGCCGACCCAGCCATGCGCCTGCGCCGACATTCGCAGGAAGCCCGACAGATACAGCACGGTCTCGGTCGCGCGATAGGCGTCCATGCCCCGCGTCAACGCCGCGAGCGCATCGTCGCGCGCGCCGATCGCGGCGAGACAGTAGCCCCGGAAGATCGCCTCGACCGCGTGGTAATACGCGATGCCGCTGTCCGCGATCGCGGTAGCGAGCTCGTCCAGCCGCTGCAGGCCGGCCTGCGGCGAGATCACGGTCAGCGCGACGAACGATGCGCCCACCAGCGCGTGCGCGAGCGTATAGACATGCCCGATGCGCCGCCCCTGCGCGACCGCCTCGCCGCTGGTGCGGATCGCCTCGGCGAGCCTGCCCGCGCACATCTGCGACCACGACATGTACGTCAGCATCACGACGCGCGGATCGTCGACCGTCATCGACGCATAAAGCGCCTGCTGCGCCGGGTCGTAGAGCGCGATGCCGGTTTCGAGCTGGCGAATGGCGTCGCCGAAATGGCCCATCGGATGACAGGTCACGCCGCTGAACCGATAGCCCATGAGGCGCCACAGCGGATCCTGCCGCGCCTCGCCGCGCGCGAGAATTTCCGCGGCCTGAGCCCGCGCCGACGCGAAGTCGGCGCGCATGAGCGCATGAGTCCACAGGCCGTGCAGCACGGCGAGCAGCGGCGGCGGATCGCCGAGCATCTCGCACAGGGCGCGCGCGCGGGCAAACGTCTCTCCGGTGCCGGCGACGGCATAGCCCTGCGTGGCGATCTGCGCCATGCCGATGCAGATGGTCAGCGCGAGTTCGTTCTGCAATCGCCACGGCGAGCGCTCCATCGTCGAGACGAGCAGGATGCCGCGATTCAGATGCTCCAGCGCTTCCACCATCGCCGAGCGGCGCAGCGCACTGCGGCCCGCTGCGAGCCACTGGACGACCGCCTTCTCGACGATACGCGCCTCCGTGTAATGCCACGCGAGGATTTCGGGCTGGTTGGCGACCGCATCCGCGAAATGCGCTTCCAGCGCGCCGGCGATGCGCTCATGCAGCGCGCGGCGCGTATCGCGGCCGATGATCTCGTAGGCCGCGTCGCGGATCAGCGCGTGCTTGAACGTGTATGCGGGCTCGGACGCCGCGCGTCGCAGCACGATGCCGAAGTCCACCAGCCGGTCGAGCGCCGGGCCGAGATCCTTGCCGGGCTTGACGACGAGTTCGAGCAGATGCACCGGGAAGTCGCGTCCGATCACGGCTGCCGCTTCGAGCACTTCGCGCGCGGCGCCCAGCCGGTTGAGCCGCGATTGCAGCGACGCGCGCAGCAGCATCGGCAGGGGCTTGCCTTCGAGACTGCCGACGGCGGCATCCGGCCGGGCCGCGCCTTCGACGGTCGCGCGGGTCAGTTCTTCCAGGAACAGCGGAATGCCGTCGGTGCGCAGCACGATGTTCCTGACCGTTTCGGCGGGCAGCGCCTGGTCGGCCGCGACGTGACGCACCAGCGCGGCGCTGAGCAACGCAGGCAAGGGACCGAGAAAGAGGCGCGTGACACCCGGAACGCTGTCGAAGTCGGTGAAGCTGCCGGGGCGCATCAGCACGAGCAACATGACCGGCATGCGCGGCACCATGTCCGCGACCATCAGCACGAGTTCGCGCGAGGTATCGTCGATCCACTGCACGTCCTCGAACACGATGAGCGCCGGCAGATTCGTCGCCGAGCGCCGGAGCCATGCCACGAGCGCCTGCATGGTCCGGCGGCGCTTCGCGCTCGGGCTGAGCGACCTGGTGCCGGCGACCTCGCGCCCCGGCAGATTCAGCAGGTCCGCGATCAATGCGCGATCCTCCACGGGCAGGTCCGTGAGCACCGCGTCGAACTTCGCGAGCTTGTCATCGACGGAATCGGACGCGGCGAAACCGGCGGCGTGTTCGATCTGCTGGATGCATGGACGCAGCGGCGAGCCCTGCCGGTAAGGCGAGCAAAAATAACGATAGATGCCCGACGGCTCGGCGCGGGCTTCGTCGAGCAACGCCGCGGCGAGACGCGACTTGCCGATGCCCGCATCGCCCGTGACGACTGCGATTTGCCCGTGCCCCGCGCGCGCCTGCCGCCAGAGCCGCAACAGTGTGCGGTGCTCGTCGTCGCGGCCGAGCATCGGCGAGAGCTTCGGGTTGCCGCGCGCCTCGAAGCGGCTCGCGACGGCAATCGCGCCGGCCACGCGCCAGGCGCGCATCGGTGCGGCGAGACCCTTTATCGCGAGCGGGCCGAGATCGCGGAAATCGAAGAGATCGCCCGCCAGGCGCCGGGTGGCGTCGTCGACGATCACGGAATTCGCCTGGGCCTGGCCCTGCAACCGCGACGCGATGTTGGGCGCGTCGCCCATCGCCGCCGGCCCCTCCGACTCCTCCGCTTCCGCGACGACCACGAGCCCGGTCGATACGCCGAGGCGCACGCCGAGCTGAGGCAGGCCCGCGAAACTGATCGCGCAGACCGCTTCGACCGTTTTGAGCGCGGCGTGCACGGCGCGTTCGGCATCGTCCTCGTGCGCTTCCGGATAGCCGAAATAGACGAGCGTGCCGTCGCCCCGGTAGCGCTCCACGCGCCCGCCGAACTGCGCCATGCTCCGGTTGACGGCGCCGCGATACGCCAGCAGCACTTGTCGGTAGTCCTCGGGATCGAGTTCATCCGACAGCGCCGTGGACCCGATCAGGTCACAGAAGACGAAGGTGATCTGGCGACGCTCGACGCAGGCGTCCGACACCGTGCCGGCGCCATAGCTCGCGCCGCACTGCGGACAGAAGCGGGCCTGGCGCGGGCGCGCCGCGCCACAGCACGCGCAATGCGCGCGCGCCGTGCGGCGCGACGCGGCGGTGCAATTGCAGCCGACCGCGGTCACGGCGCCGCCGCACCAGGCGCATCTCACGGAGACTCCCCTTCGGGCGCGACGCGCTTGCCGCCGCGCGCCTTCAGACGCACGTCATCGTACGACGCAGGCATGATTCGATCAGCGCGCAAGGAGGCCTCCATTCTGGTGAACGAGACTCGTGAACCCTTCTGAAAACCGGGATCAGCGTGCGCCGATTCTTCTCATCGTCTGTTTCAGATTATTACAAAGCTGCGAACAAGACAATCTGCCAAGGTCCGCGTGAGGCCCGCTCAAAACCGGTATCCGACGCGCAGATACGTGATGATCGGATTGAGCGTGATCTTCGCCTCGGCCTTGCGCGTCAGCGTGCCGACAGGCGTCTGCGACTGCGTGGTGAACGTGCCCGTCGTGCTTTGCGGGATGAATGAAACCGAAAAGCCGGCGAACCAGTGCTCCGAAAACGCATACGTGGCGCCGACGTTGAATACCGGCGACCAGACCGTGCTTGCTTCCGCCGTCGTCGGGCCACCGAGCGCGCGGGCCTCGAAATCGCCGTTCGTGATCTTCGCGTTGCTGAAGGACGTGCGCGTCACGCCGATGCCGACATACGGCCTGAATTTCGATTGCGGCGCGAGAAAAAAGTACTTGAAAAGGAGCGCCGGGCTCCACTCGCGGACGGTGCCGAGCTTGCCGTATCTCGACAGCGCGCCGGTGCCGTTCACGTCGAACTCCGGCGGCACGCCGAACTCGAATTCCGCCGCGATGTGGTCGGTAATGAAGTAGCCGACGGTGAAGCCGGCGGTATCGGCGCTCGACACGCCCGCGCCGGTATTGGGCACGGTGATGTTGACCGGATTGCCGCCGACCGACGTGATCTTGAGCGGGTCGCTGCTGTCCTGCGGCGCGAGGTGGAACCAGCCCGCCGTGGCGAAGAAGCTTCCCGCCGACTGCGCATGACTCGCGGTGGCAAGGCACAGGGCCGTGGCGGCCGCGCCGGCCGTTCGAATTCCATTCACTTTGCACTCCTCCTAAAGCCACATCGACCGAAAAGGACGTCGTACTGTTCGCCCGCGCGGGCGTGGTGCGAAAGCGGCCGCCGCCTGCTGTTCACGTGCGAGATCGGAACATGCGCCAGCGGCGTGGCGCGGCGTCGTGCCTGCCGCGCCACGCGTGCATCGCCTTGAGCGCCACTGCATGGCGAATGTAGCGATGCCAGATGAAAGCCAGATCGAACACCAGCACGCCGAGCCGCCATACATACACAAAGAAGAAGCCCGCGAGCACCAGCGGCCAGATCGGCTTTTGCGGGGGCGCCTCCATGAAACGCCAGACGATGCCGGCGGCGAGCAGGACCGTTGCGCTGCCGACCAGCATCCAGCCGCCGAGCACCGGCCTGCGCGGCGCGATCCAGCCCGACAGGCTGACCAGCGCCGCGATCGCCACGAGCAGGAGGTTGCCTTCGGGCGCATGCAGACTGCCCGCGAGAAGCGCGAACTCGCGGCCGATCCAGAACCCCGAGACCGGTTCGACGAGAAAGTTCGACACCTTCGGGTCCAGGTAATACAGGCACGGCCACGCGCCGCACAGGAACGCGACCAGCGCGAGCGCCCACCATCGCGGGTGCGTCCATTTGACGAGACGCGGCAGCCGGCCCGACACGGTGACGCCCGCCAGAAGCAGGCTCAGGCACAGCACGGAGCGCACGATGCCCCGATAGGCGGCGGCGTCCACGAACTCGAATGACGCGAGCGTCGCCTTGAAGAGCAGGAAGACGGCGAGCACGTGCGTCAGGTAGGCGACCACATACGGAATGGCCGTGCTGACGATGCCGACGATGCGCCTCGTCGGCGGCGGCGGTGCCTTGCGCGCCGACGCGGGACGCGCCTCGGGCAGCACGACGTCATCGATGAAATGCGCGAACACGGCGTCGTCGCTCCAATAGCCGACGTGCGCGGCGCCCGGCACCCAATAGCGGCTGAATCCGAAGTCGTCGTACTTCGTGAACTGGAATGCGCCGCACCGGTGCTCTTTCAGATACTCGCGTGCCGTGTCCAGTTCGAAGCCGACCGGATCGCCGTAATCGTAGTAGTTTCGCCACTTGATCGGCTTCGGCAGCACGAGTGGATGATTGCGTTGCGAGCCGAGCATGGAGACCTGCGCGTCCGGGCGCTGCTGCCTGAAATTGTCGGAGGCGAGATCCATCGGGTCCCAGAGCTTCGGCCACAGCAGGATGTGCTTGTCGATTGGCGAGCCGAACGTCATGAAGCCGCGCACGCAGGTGATCCATTCCGTGGGGACCGTCGTCGCTTGCGGGCCGGGGCTTTTCACGCCGCTGGACGAGAGCGCCTGAAGCAGCGCCAGAAACGCGATGATGCTGCCCTCGCTATGCGCGACGATATGAATCTCGGGATCGCGGCTGATGCCGGGATACGCGGCGTGGAACCATTCGATGATCGTCTGCATCGCCTTGTGAAAGCGAAAGAGGATCACCTGGCGGTAGTACTGGAATTCGGCGATGAGCTGAACGTCGCTGTAGTAGTCGCGCAGCAGCTCGGGCAGCTTGAAATCGAGCAGGCCGAGTTGCGACGGGAGATACAGCAGCTTTTCCAGCACGGCGAAGGTCTCGATCTCCTCTTCGATGATGCCCGCGACCTGCGAGAAATCCTTCGGGGTGAGTTGGGCCTTCCAGCCCGAACGCTTCGCTTCCTGTTCGACGCGCGTGTAGAGCGCGCGCACGCGGCTGAGGACGGTCCGGCCCCAGGCCTTGCTTTCCTCGAGCGTATCGTCCTGCTTCACGAGATCGCGCGGCACGTCGGCCCAATACACTTCGGCGAAGCCGATGCGCGCGAGCGGGTCCTTGCTGGGCACGTCGAGGCGGCTCACGCACACTTCCCCGACGCTGCCGAGATTGAAGTAGCCGAGCGACAGCACCGGCAACGGCGGCTTGTCGAGCGCGCCGAAGCGATGGACGGCCGCGCGGATGGATTCGCTTCGCAGGGCGGGCCCGATGCCGTGGATGGCCACGACGATCTTGTCCATCACTGGAGCAGGGGCGGCGCCAAGCGGGGCAAGGCCAGGTTGAATCTGCATCTGTTATTCACTTGTCTGCGCAGGCCCGATGGACTTTGATAATCCGGCGGAATCCGCCATCGAGCTTCGCTTTCAACCTGCACGGACGCTTTTTTTAAAAGCGCCACCCGGAGTAATACGGATATCTAAACTCCTCTCGCGATAATATGCAGCGCCGGTGTTCGGTGAAAAAAATCCGGTGGGGGTTTTATGCTTGCTTTAACGTAGGTTGTGGGGGGGTGAAAGTCAAGATGGGCCTCCGTACCGCGCGAAGGCGCGTCGAACCATGAAAACGGCCGATCGTGCGGAGCCGGGAAAAGACCCGAGAAACCCGTTCACTTGGGTTTGAATCTATCCAGAAACCGGTCGGCCAGAGTCTTTGAATTAAGTAACCTGGCCGAATGATTCTCGACTTCCCAACTCCGCTGATCGTCCGAAATGGAGATCAACAGGGTGATATCGCGCGGGCCCGTGTTCAGAGAAAACAAACCTTCCTTGTCCAAACTGGGGACGCTTAACTACATCCTGCGCGATAAGGGTCTCGATTCAGGAAGCATGCCGTTCGTATAAGCCGATCGCGCGCGTGCGCAAACGTGGCGCGGAGCGGCCCGTCGCGCTCGACGAGCACCGCCAGATCGTACTCGACGAATCACTGGCCGAATGCTTCGGATGACTGATGACGACGCTTGCGCGCGCGCAGATGTCGTCCGAAGCGTTGCGCGTGCGCTTTCCGGCGCAGGTGAAACTGGGGGCCGCCGACCGGGTGCAGGGGCTCGTCACGCTCGCGCTGCCGGGCAGCGTGCTTCGGCCGCTGCCGGTCGTGCCGCCGCAGATTCCGGTTCACGCGGGCTACGACTACTTCGGGCTCGAACCGGGCGGCGAACGCACTGATCGCGCCGCGCTCCTTCTGCGCCGATTCCGCTCGACCGGGCGCGCGCCGGTGCGGCGCACGCGCCTTCGCCCACGACCACGAAGCCCTCTACGACTTTCGATGTAGGCCGTCCGGCCGATTTTGCCGTGCCCCGCCTCTGACTACTTTTGAAGCGCAGGCCCGAGGCACCGGCGCTGTTCGCCGAAGTCCCCGGGCCGCACCGCCGCCGCACCTTGGCGGCGGCGTTTCGAAGCCGTCTGGAGGGGACCATGATCCTGCATCCCGAATCGGCGGCGGCCGGCGCGCCGTCTGCATCCAGCCATTTCAGAACCGCCTCGGGAGCACCGTCATGATCGCGTTGATGACGTGCGATGCGGGCGCCCATGCCCACGACACGCAGAGGCTCGCCGACCTCTGGCACCGTCGCGCCGCGCTCAGCGAAATGGAGATGGCGCAGATCTACGGCATCGTGCTGCATGCGCTGCGGGCGTACTATCCGGCCGAGTTGCGCGGCCTGCCCGAAGACAAGGAAGAGTTGATCGCGCAGTTTTTTTACTCGCGCGTGCTACGGCTCGACTTCGATCAGCGCGTGTCGCACGCATCGGCGGAAAGCGCGCCGTCCACCGCGTATGCGCTGTGCGCGTATTTCAGGCGCTTTCTGATCGACTGCCTGCGCAGCGCAAGCGTGCAGCGCAATCTGTCCATCGAAGTGGACGGCGTGCAGGCCGAAGTGGATGCGCGTCCCCACGCCCCCGACGATCCCGTGGAGACGGCGCTCGCCGAACACGGCCTCGGCGAGCGGCGCGTGCGGGAACTCGCCCGCGCGTTCATCGCGTCGCTCGATCCGTCCGATCGCATCATCCTCGCGGGCAGCCTCGGCGCGTCGCACGACCGCAAGGGCGGACTCAAGGGCGTGGCGCATGAGAACGAGGTGCCGTCGTATCACTATCGCGCGTGCAAGCTCGGCGTCACCATGAAAAAAGACGCGACGCCCGGATGCTTCGCCCTGACCAGGATCGGACGCTGGATCGAGAACACGCTGGGCATCGAAATCGCGCTCGAGAACCGCGACGTGATCCTCATTGTGCTGAGCCTGCTCGCGCTGGAGGCGCATGAATGAACGCGCGAGGAGCGATGCTCGCCGGCGCTTCGGCTGCCGTGCCATCAACCTTCGCGCAGCTTGTCGGCCTGCAGCCGCCCCACGATGAGCCGGAGCAGATGCAGCGCGAATTCCGGCTCCTGATAGTAGAGCCGGATCGCATCGGCGGCGCAGACCGTGCGCATCTCGCATTCGGTCTTGCACACGGCGGTCGACGTACGTCGATGCCCCGGCGAGAACAGCCCGATTTCGCCGAGCACGCTGCCCGCGCCCAGTTCGATCCCGATCTCGCTCAGTGTCACCGTGCCCTTTTCGACGTAGAAGAGTTCGCCGCTCGCATCGCCCTTGCGGAACAGGACCTCGCCCGCGCGATACCGCTGGCTCTCCATGTTGGCGAGCAGCCTGCCGAGCGATACCTGGCCGTCGATCGCGCGCGCGACCTGCGTCTCGCGCACGCGCTCCATGCGCGCGGCGGCCGCGCTCGCCTCGCCGCGGCTCGCGACGTTGAGCGCCTTGAAGATCGTCGTGAGATGCGTCTTGACCGTGGCCTCGGCGCAGTCGAGCTCGCGCGCGATCATCTTGTTCGAGCGGCCGCGCGCGAGCAGCGCGAGCACTTCGATCTGTCGCGGCGTGAGGCGCGCGTGGGCATCGGCGTTCGGAGATGCTTCGCCGCGATGCGCGGGCGTGGCACGAATGGAGGATGGCACGGGGGCGACCGGGTTCCCGGCGAGGAATGCGCGCGGAAAGTACACGCCGCCCGCGAGCGCGACCCGCAACGCGCCGAACAACATGTCGGCCGACGCGGATTTTTCGACGCAGCCAGCAACGCCGTCGGCGATCAGGCCGTCAATGTCGGCCTTTTGCGCGGCGCCAAGCAGCACGACCAGCGGTATCGCGCGCGCCTGTTCGCGCAGTGCTTCGTGCTCGGCGGCTGACTGGCGCAGCGCGTCGCCGTCCATTACGATGCAGTCGGGCTTCGGGTCATCGGAGATCGAGCCAGCGAGACCGTCGCGCACGCACACCTCGACATCCGCGGCGTAGAGGCGCAAGAGCGACGCGACGCCTTCGCGAAACAGTCCTGCCGGTCCGGTGAGCAAGAGCTTCATGACGTTCGCTTCGCACGGAAAGTTCGGACTCTGGCAGGCAGTGAGGCGTGCGCTGCGCACGCGCTCTGGAAGAACATCCTAAAGAATGGTGTCCAACGCGTTGGCGAACCTGGCGACCGTGCCCTCGACGTCATGCAGCTTATCGAGGCCGAATAACCCGATGCGGAAGGTCCTGAAATCTTCTGGCTCGTCGCATTGAAGCGGGACGCCGGGCGCGATCTGCAAGCCGGCGTCGGCGAATTTCTTCCCCGATCGTATGCCGTCGTCGTCCGTGTAGCAAACCACGACGCCCGGAGCCTGGAAGCCTTCGGCCGCCACGCTTTTGAAACCGGCGCCAGTCAGGCGTGCGCGTATGCGCTCGCCGAGTTCGAGCTGCTCCGCTCTCACCTTGTCGAAGCCGTATGCCTCGGTTTCCTTCATGACATCGCGCAGCGTCGCGAGACTGTCCGTGGGCATCGTGGCGTGGTACGCGAATCCGCCACTCTCGTAGGCTTCCATGATCTGCAGCCATTTGCGAAGATCGCAGGCGAAACTGGTGCTGGTTGTCGAGTCGATTCTTTCGCGGGCGAGCGGGCTCAGCATGACCAGACCGCAGCACGGTGGCGCGCTCCATCCCTTTTGCGGTGCGCTGATCAGGACATCGACGCCGCTCGCCTGCATATCCACCCAGATCGCACCGGAGGCGATGCAATCCAGTACGAACATGCCACCGACGGCATGAACAGCGTCAGAGACGGCGCGCAGGTAGGCATCGGGCAACATCATCCCGGATGCGGTTTCGACATGCGGCGCAAACACCAGATCCGGCTTGTTTTCTTCGATCGCAGCGATCACTTCTTCGATCGGCGGCGGTACATAGGCGGCCTGTCTTCCTTGTTCGACTGGACGTGCCTTCAACACCACCGATTCAGACGGGATGCTGCCCATGTCGAAAATCTGCGACCAGCGGAAACTGAACCAGCCATTGCGGATGACCAGACATTTTTTGTTCGTCGCGAACTGCCGTGCAACGGCTTCCATGCCGAAAGTCCCGCTGCCTGGGACGATAACGACCGACTTCGCGTTGTAGACACGTTTCAGGGCGGCGGAAATATCGTGCATGACTCCCTGAAAGAGTCGCGACATATGATTGATGGATCGGTCGGTGTAGACGACGGAATATTCGAGGAGGCCCTCGCGGTCGACATCGGGGAGTAGTCCTGGCACGTTCGCCTCCGGTAATGGACGAATGAACGAATCGAAAGCTCATTCTAACGAAAGCCGCCAGAAGCGGCATCGGCCGGGGCCATCTCACGTATGACATCATGAGTCCCCGAACCGCAAGGGGAGAGCCCTCCCCGCTCTCGCAAGATATGACCCGCGTTGCCCACCGATTCCCAGGAACGTCGACATGAATTTCAGATCCTTGCAGTGCTTCGTCATTCTTGCCGAGGAACTGAACTTCAGCCGCGCGGCCGAGCGCCTGCATATTGCGCAACCGGCACTGAGCCAGCAAATCCGGCTGCTGGAAGAGCGGCTCGGCACTCAACTCGTCGATCGCGCCAGGCGGCCGCTGCGGCTCACCGAAGCGGGTCATTACCTCTGCACGGAAGCGCGTCAGATTCTGGGCTCCTGGGAACAGGCGAGTCTCGGTGCGCAGGAAATCGGCATCGGGCGGCGCGGGTGGCTGTCGATCGGCTTCACGCGATCCGCGATGTACAGCATCCTGCCGCCCGCGCTGAAGGCGTTCCATCACTCGTATCCGGAAGTCGAACTCAAGCTGTTCGAGATGTTGACCGAGGAACAGACCGATGCGCTGCGTGATCTGCGCATTCACATCGGGATCGGGCGCCAGCCGCTCGACATCCCCGGCTGCACGTCTTATCCGCTGCTGCGGGAACATATCGTGGCCGTGCTCTCGCCGGATCATCCGCTGGCGAGGAAAAAGAAAGTGCGCATCGCCGAACTCGAAGATACCCCGCTGATCCTGTATCCCAAGCATCAGAATGCGCAGTTCAAGCGCACCGTGCAGTCGTTATATCGCGATGCAGGCGTGACGCCGTTCGTCGCGCATCAGGCGTACGAGATCCAGACCGCGATCGCGCTCGTCGCGGCGGGCCTCGGCGTGACCTTCGTCGGGGAGTCGGTTGCGCGGCACGGTCGCACGGACGTCGTGTTTCGTCCGCTCGCGGGCCCGGGCGCGACGCTATGGTCCACGCTCGCCGCAACCTTCCGCACCGACGACGACTCCGCTCATCTGCGCGCCTTTCTCCGCTGCCTTCCGGCACCTCTCAAAGACGCCGCACTATAAGCAACGCCTTATAGAAGAATAAGGAACGCGTCTTGGACGCGGGCAGCCACGCTTCTTATCATCGGCTCTAGTGCTCTGGACCGGGACGCCCCTGCGCGCCCGGCCTGCGCACACAGACGGCGAAGGCCGTTTGTAAAGCAGGGCCGCAGAGCCCTCGCATTCTCGAAAGAAACGCGGAGACGGCATGACCCCATTCAACGAAGCGGCAACCATGCGAAAGGTGTACGGGCGGCTCATGCCCCTGCTCTTCGCGATGATGTTCTTCAACTATCTCGACCGCATCAACATCGGCTTCGCGGCGCTCGACATGAATCGCGCGCTCGGCTTCTCGCCCGCCGTGTTCGGCTTCGCGGGCAGCATCTTTTTCGTCGGCTACATGGTGCTCGAAGTGCCGAGCAACCTGCTGCTGCATCGCGTGGGTGCGCGCCGCTGGATCGCCCGCATCCTGCTCACGTGGGGCGCGGTCGCGGCCGCCACGGCGTTCGTCTTCGACGACAAGAGCTTCTACGTGCTGCGCTTTCTGCTCGGCGTGATGGAAGCGGGCTTCCTGCCGGGCGTCGCGGTCTATCTGACGAAGTGGTTTCCGGTGCGCTACCGGGCGCGCGCCGTGGGCGGCTACATCATCGCGGGGTCGTTTTCCGCGGTGCTCGGCGGCCCGATCTCGACCGCGCTGATGACCTACGCGAACGGCATGCTGGGCTTGCAGGGATGGCAATGGATGTTCATCCTCGAAGGCATCCCGGCGATGCTCCTCGGCCTGCTCACGCTGCGCATCATGACGGAGCGCCCGGCCGACGCCGACTGGCTCGCCGATGACGAAAAGCAATGGCTCGAAACGACGCTCGCGGCCGAGCGCGAAGCCTTAGGCGGCAACACGCATTTTCCGCTGCTGCGCGTGGCGGGCGACATCCGCGTGTGGAGTCTCGCGTGTCTGTTCGGCTGCGCGCTGGTCGGCATCTACGGCCTCTTTCTGTGGCTGCCGCAGATCGTCAAGAGTCTCGGTCATCTGAGCAATATCGAAGTGGGCTTCCTTTCGGCGGCGCCGCCGCTCCTGGGCGTGCTGGGCACGTTCATCATCAGCCGCAGCTCGGACCGCACCGGCGACCGCAAGAAGCATCTCGCGTTTGTCTATGGCATGAGCGCCGTCGCGATCGCGGGCAGCGCGTATGCGCCGAATCCCGTCATCGCTTACGCGCTGCTGTGCGTGACGGGTCTCTTCATCTACGCGGGCAATCCGCTGTTCTGGAGCCTCGCTTCGTCGTTCAGGACCGGCGCGGCGGGCGCGGCGACGATCGCGCTCATCAATACCATCGCGCAGTTCGGCGGGCTCGTCGGGCCGTGGAGCATCGGCCTCGTGCGCAGCGCAACGGGAAACTTCAAGCTCGCCCTGCTGACGATTGCGGCGTTTCTCGTCATCGCGACGGTCATCGCGCTCGTGATGCGCGTCAAGCCCGCCGACGACGAAGCCGACGCGCTGCCGTCAGCGGACCCCGCCGCGCGCACCTGAATCCCGCCCTCAACGATACGGAAGTCACGCATGATCATCGATTGTCACGGCCATTACACGACCTCGCCGCCCCAGCACGAAGCGTGGCGCATGCAGCAGATCGCCGCGCTGAAGGACGGCGCCGCGCCGCCGCCGCGCCCCGCCATTTCCGACGATGAGATCCGCGAGAGCATCGAGGGCGGGCAGTTGCGCATTCAGCGCGAGCGCGGCACCGATCTCACGATCTTCTCGCCGCGCGCCGCCGGCATGGGCCATCACCTCGCCACCGCCGACGCCAACGCAGTCTGGTCGGCCGAATGCAACGACCTCGTGCATCGCGTGTGCGCGCTTTTTCCGCGCAACTTCGTCGGCGTCTGCCAGTTGCCGCAGGCGCCGGGCGTGGCGCCGGAGAACTGCATCGCCGAGTTGCGGCGCTGCGTCGAAGAACTCGGTTTCATCGGCTGCAATCTGAATCCGGATCCGTCGGGCGGCCACTGGTCCGGGCTGCCGCTCACCGACCGCTCGTGGTATCCGCTCTACGAAGCGATGGTCGAGCTCGACGTGCCCGCGATGATCCACGTTTCGTCGTCGTGCAATCCCAACTTCCATGCGACCGGCGCGCATTACATCAATGGCGACACCTCCGCGTTCATGCAGTTGCTGCAGGCGGATCTGTTCGCCGATTTCCCGACGCTCAAGTTCATCATCCCGCACGGCGGCGGCGCGGTGCCTTATCACTGGGGACGTTATCGCGGACTCGCGCAGGACATGAAGCGGCCGCTGCTCACCGAGTATCTGCTGAAGAATGTTTTCTTCGATACCTGCGTGTATCACCAGCCGGGCGCCGAACTGCTCGCGAAGGTGATCCCGGCGAAGAACATCCTGTTCGCATCGGAGACGATCGGCGCGGTGCAGGGCGTCGATCCCGAAACCGGCCATTACTTCGACGACACGCGCCGCTATATCGACGCGATCGAATGGCTCAGCGACGCGGATCGCCAACTTATCTACGAGGACAACGCGCGCGCCGTCTACGGGCGCCTGTCCGCGCAACTCGCACGACAACACTCGACTGAAGGAGCGACGACATGAATCCGGCCGGATGGCGCGAATACGAATCCGCGCCCCAGGCGAGCGCCGCGACGCTCGCCGCCTTGCGCGAACTCGCGGTATCGCTTCTGAGCGACAACATGGCCCGCGTGAGCGGCACGACTGGTTTGCGGCCGTTTCATCGGCCGAAGCCGATGGCGGGAACCGCGGTCACCGTGCGCACGCGCGGCGGCGACAATCTCGCGATTCATCGCGCGTTCGACTATTGCCGTCCGGGCGACGTGCTCGTCATCGACGGCGCAGGAGAGCTCACGCAGGCGCTGATGGGCGACATCATGGCGAGCTTCGCCGAAAGCATCGGCGTGCAGGGCCTCGTGATCGACGGCGCGATCCGCGATGTCGGTGAGTTGAGTCAGCGCGATTTCCCGGTGTACGCGCGCGGCGTGACGCATCGCGGGCCGTACAAGCATGGACCGGGAGAGATCAACGTGCCGGTGACGGTCGGCGCAATGGTGGTGCATCCGGGCGATATCGTCGTCGGCGATGAAGACGGCGTGCTCGCCATCGCGCCGGCGGATGTCGAAGCGGTGATCGAGGGTGCGCGCAAGCAGGCGGCAAAGGAAGCGGCGGCGCTGAAGTCCATCGCGGAAGGCCGTTTCGATCGTTCCTGGGTCGCGCCTCAGCGCGATCGCATGATGAACGGTTGACGGCTTGCTGAACCGTTGCGGATGCGCGCATGATGGCGCGTCCGCCTTCGACTACATCGCCCATGCCCGACTATCTCGACACCGCCGCACTGATCGCGCTCGCACGGCACGCGGATGCCGAGGCTCCCGGCGCTTGCACGTGCACGAAAACGCCGCTCGACGGCTGGCAATCGCAGCCGCTTTCCCTCGACGAAGCGCAGTTCCGCGAGATCGGCACGCTGGTTTCGGAGCACGATCCGGAGCCCACGTTTGCCGAATATCTGCCCGGCAAGATCAATTACTGGTCGGCCGATGCGCCCATTGCGCCACGCTATTTTCCGTATAACCGCTGCGGCGTGTGGGCATGTTCATCGTGTGGGCGACTCTATCTGCGCTACACGGAAGGTGGCGGCTATTTCGTCGATCGCAGGATTCGTGCGGTGCGTTGGAATTTGATCGAAGACGTCTCGCTGTGAGCGTCGATTGCTTTTCGTCGAAAGTCGCGGGTCTCGTTACGCGAGCAGAAGCGACCCGGACCGTAGCCGTCGTCAAATCGAATATCGATTCTGCGGGCCACGCACATATTTCTTTTTCGCGATTTCAAGCAGCGCTTCGCGAAACTCGTCGAATGCGACGAGATACGCCCGCTCGTCGGAACCCAGCGCGGGTTGAAAACTCTTGAGCGTTGCGCTGCCGACCTCGAACGTGATTTCGCGCGATTCGTCATGGCCCCAGAAGAACACGCAATGCCGCGCGGCATCGTAGCTTCGGCTCGGATTCGGAAAATGGAGGGCCATGATGAGTCTTTACGGCGTGGGCGGAAATCGCCACTTGCTGGCGGTGGAATCGATGAGCGAATAGCTGATGCGCCTTTGATCCGCCCGGTTAGCGTCCTCAGTCCTGAGAAGAAGCAGCCGTGCCCGACGATCCCGGTTGTAAGCAGTCTCATCTGCCGCAGGCGGGATAGCTTTCTTGATATCTGATCGCATGACTACCTCTGAAAGACCGGTCCACGTAGTGAGGGCGGTCTAATCACTATATACCCTTCCCGCCGCACGAACTCTCTTTATTACGCCATGTCATCGGGCGATCGAAGTTCTGGTCCGTAGCGGCCCGAATAGTCCTCGACCAACAACGCTCCTACGCAACAGCCGCCTGCCTCGCGTAACGCCCGTCCGGCACTCCAAGCCCCAGATGACTGCGCAACGTCTTGCCCTCATATGCGCGACGGAAAATGCCTCGCTGCTGAAGAATCGGCACGACACCCTCCGTAAAGGCTTCGAGACCATCGGGCAGAACGTCCGGCATCAGATTGAAGCCATCGGCGGCGCCGTTTTTGAACCAGTGCTCGATGTCATCGGCGACCTGCTCAGGCGTGCCTACGATCACGCGATGCCCGCCGCCGCCCGCCAGCGCACGAATCAGCTCGCGCACCGTGTAGCCATGCGTGCGCGCCTGCGCGAGCGTCGCGTTGAAGAAGGTGTGATTGCCGTTGCCGCCGTTCGGCGGCGGCAGATCGTCGGGCAAGCGCGCGTCGAGAGAAAGCGAATCGACTGGAATGCCGAGCGTCCCCGCAATCCGGTTCAGGCTGTATTGCAGCGGAATCAGATCGACGAGTTCATCGCGGCGGCGCAGCGCCTCGCTTTGCGTCGATCCGATGATCGTCGTCAGTCCCGCGAGCACTTTCACCGCGTTCGGGCCGCGTCCGTAACGCGCGGCGCGTGCGTTCAGGTCTTCGCGATAGGCACGCGATTCATCGAATGATTGAGATGCTGAAAACACCGCTTCCGCATGACGCGCGGCAAGTTCGCGCCCATCGCCCGATGCGCCCGCTTGCACCAGCACCGGGTGACCCTGTGCGGAACGCGGCACATTCAGCGCGCCCCGGACATTGAAGAATCGCCCGCGATGGTCCGCCGGATGCACCTTGTCGAGATCGACGAAACGGCCACTCGCCTTCTGCGCGACGAACGCATCATCCTCCCAGCTATTCCATAACGTCTTGACGAGCGTCGCGAACTCGTCCGCGCGTGCATAGCGTGTCGCGTGATCGGGCACCGCATCGAGACCGAAGTTGCGCGCAGACGGCAAGTCCGCCGTCGTGACGATGTTCCAGCCCGCGCGTCCCCCACTGATCAGATCGAGCGTCGCAAACCGGCGCGCGATGTTATAGGGCTCGTTGTAACTCGTCGATGCAGTCGCGATCAGCCCGATATGCGTGGTCGCCGCCGCGACGCTCGTGAGCAGCAACGTCGGTTCGAGGGCCGTGATGGGACGCATGTCGAGTTGATCGGAGATCGCGGCGTTATCGGCAAGAAAAATTGCATCCAGACACGCGCGTTCGGCGATTTGCGCCAGGCGCACATAGTGATTCACGTCGAGAAAGACGTTCGGATCCGACGACGGCAAACGCCAGGCCGACGGCACGAATCCCGAATGAAGTGCGTTGATGTTCAGATGCAACTGGCGCAGGGCCTCGCCGCTCATGGAAAGCTCCAGGTGAAAAACACAACGTTCGATTCTGGAGCAGGAGGCCCTAGCGACGCCACGAACGATTTCGAGGAAGCATATGAACCGCAGCGCTAAACGGGGCACCTTCCGGGGGCGGCGCGCGACCGAATTCAGCGATGCGGCACAGCCATTGCTGCGTAAGGAGCGTACTCGTCGCTTCCTGGCTACCGGTTAGCGCGTTCGATGCGGCCCTCATACCGCGACGAAGCGCCTGGCGCCCGAGCCACCATTACCGCACCCTTATCACGGAGAAGACGACGATCGACTAAGTACACTGGGCAATCACGGCGCCTATTGCAGCTTACGCGAGTCAAAGTCTGCACAATGAACAACGCCGAATCGAACCCGTCTCAAGCTCAGCAGAAAACGCAACAGGCCACGAGCCCCGGCACCACGCCGGCCACGGAGACCGCCCGCATCGATCCGCAAACGGCCGCCGCCGAACTCGATCCGGCGTCCGTACGGAAGACACCCGCGCCGCCTTCCGACGACCCGTCCCCGCTTCCCTCCATCGACGATAACCGGTCCACGGCATCGAGCGGCGATCCGGTCGTGCGCGCAAGCTCACGCATCGTCTCGACTGACAACGCGAACATGGAAGCCACGGACGATACGGTCGATACCGATCGCAAGAATCTCGATGCGAAACGCGATCTGTCGCCGATGCATGACAACGTCGTTGGCTCGAACGCGACGCTCGATGACAGCGTCGCGACGCCGGCGTTCGGGCTGGGTGGAATCGACAGCCGCTCGGACGGAAACCGGCTGTCGATCGCCTTGCGACCCGGATGGACGATGCGTCATGAAGGAACCATGCACTTGCCCACCAGCAACGGTGGCCGCACGGAGCACATCATTTTCATCGATCGGACTTCGAACTGATCGATTCTTTCCTTACCGATACTCATCCGCCATTTCACTCTCAGCGAGAAAGCCATGCCCCGTCTCAGTGCCAAACCCGAAGCCTTGCCGCCCGCGTTAGGCGTGCTTGCCCTTGCGGCTGCCGCAGCAGCGGCTGCTGCTCTATGGAATCGCCATAAGGCCAAACAAGCCGAGCGAGCGAACCCGCCGATCGGCCGATTCGTCGAGATCGACGGCGTTCGCCTGCACTACACCGACACGGGTCACGGCCCGTGCGTGGTGGTACTGCACGGCAACACTGTGCCGCTACAGGACTTCGAAGCGAGCGGTGTGATCGACCGGCTGGCGGGAAATCATCGCGTGATTGCTTTCGATCGACCGGGTTTCGGTTATAGCGATCGTCCGCGCAATCGGATGTGGACGGCGCAGGCTCAGGCAGCGCTGTTGCAGCGCGCGCTGCTTGATCTCGGCATCGAGAAGCCGACCGTGATCGGACATTCATGGGGTACGCTGGTCGCGCTCGCGCTTGCCGTCGATTTCCCCGAGCAGGTGCGCGGCCTCGTGCTTATTTCCGGCTATTACTTTCCGTCCGCGCGTCTCGATGTGGCCATGACGGCGCCAGCCGCCGTGCCGGTGCTCGGCGACGTCCTTCGATACACCGTTTCGCCCTTCATGGGCCGTTTAATGCTGAAGCAGACGGTAAAAGCGATGTTCGCACCGGCAACCATGCCCGATGATTTCTTCGACGCCATGCCTCGCGAGATGCTGTTGCGCCCGAGCCAGATTCGCGCGACATCGGAGGACGCGGCGTTCATGATTCCGGCGGCGGCGCGATTGCGTGCCCACTATCCTTCGATCGACATTCCCGTGCGTATCTTCGCGGGTGTCGGCGACAAGATCGTCGATCCGGAATCGCAGTCCGCGCGCTTGCACGGCGTTTTGCCGAACAGCACGCTCGAAGTCGAACTGGATGCCGGCCATATGGTGCATTACAAGATTGCGGGCTTGGTCTGTGCCTCGGTCGCTGACATTGAAACGCAGACGGGGCGCGCCGTAACCGATGGCGCTTCCGACGGCGCGCACACGGACGCCATCGCGGTATCGTGAGAGCGATGCCTGAGCACAACCGGCCGGCACGCGCGTCGACGGCGTGCCGGCCTGATTAAAGGAACGATCATGACAGACGAACATACGCCCGATGTCGGCGAAGGCCGGAAGAAGTCTGGCGACGCCATCGAGGATGCCGACGTCCGCCAAAAGCTGGATGACGGCGATAGCGAGAAGATCGATGCGGTGCTCGAGGATCTCGGCGTGACGAAGCACGGCGACGACGCCGGAAAGCCGGATACCGAAGGATCGAACTCGTCGAGCAAGAATCTCGACGATGAAAAATCCTGATGCAGCCGTTCGCAATGGCAGCGGCTGTCTGATGCTTGCCGATACGTCAGCAGACGGATTTGCTCGCTTTACGCGAGGCTCGGCGGTGACGCGCTGTTCGCAGCGCGAAGCTCGCTTCGCTGTCGCCGCACACTTCGGTACCTCAGAAACGATGCGTCATTCCGAGCGCCACCATACTTTGCGACGACCCGAGCTCGGTCACTGACACCGCGGGCCAACTCATCGTCGAACTGCCGTGGTTCTTGATGTAGCCGGCGCGCGCATAAAACTGCGTTCGCTTCGAAATGCTGTGATCGATACCGAGTTCCACGCCCTCCGCGTGATCATCCGCGCCGCGCGCGTCGCGCCTGATCCCGGCGATTTCAATCGTGTCCGCCGGCGTTGCCTGGATCGTCGCGCCGATCTCCGCGAAGCTGTACGAATGCGCAGCACCGAGGCGCGCGGCCAGTGAGCCGGCGGGCGCGTCCTTCGAGCGGTTGTACGTGTAGTTCGCCTGCAGGTTCACAATGCCGATCCGATATGCAACGGCACCCGTGAAGCGCTCGGTGCCGAGCAGGTTCAAAGCGGCAGGCAACGCTGGCAGGTTCTCGGAACCGCCATGCTGATTCTGGTAGGCAAGTCCGACGAACAGGGCGTATCCGCTGTAAGTCATGGATATATCGAACAGATTGCCCACGTTCTGCACGACGGGCAGCGTGTTCGTCGACCTGAACGCATACATCGTGTAGAGCTTCAATCCTCCGATGACGGGCGACTGATACTCGATCGAATTGCTGGTGCGACCGGACGCGGCCTGCGTGGCGAGGGTGTTGCGATCGACCGCCACGGCAGCTGCCGCCACGGGCGAAAGCAGTTCATTCCCGCGAAATGGATCGGTGTAGTAGATAGCCCAGAATGTCGGCTGATACTGGCGACCGAATGTCAGCGTTCCATAGTCGTTGTGCGTCAGCCCGACCCATGCCTGACGATAGAACAGCGTCGAACTGTCGATGAAGAATGTTCCGTTGTTGACGTTGTACCCGCTTTCCAGCACGAATCTGGCCTTGAAGCCGCCTCCCAGATCTTCGTCGCCTTTCAAGCCCACATTCGATCCGCTATTGCCTCCGCTACGTTCGGAAAACGAATGCGTCGAACCGTTGCCGAGATATTGCACGAAGCTGTCGACGACACCGTATAGCGTCACCGTCGATTGCGCCCACGCACCCTGAGCGGCCAGCAGCAGCGCCGCCCCGCCGATACCCTGCCTGATGATGCCCATGCGAACTCCTCCAGGTACGTCTCTTCTGCGCCATGCAGGGCGCCGGTTCGTCCGTCGCGCGTATCGAGCGCGGAAACGGCGACCGATGATTTATCGTTGTTTCAATCGCAGAAAAGCGCGCTCTGACATCAGGCCATCGATGCCTGCGCGATAGCGAGCGTGTGGGTCTCCCACGTCCTGTCGACCATCGGCAAGACGATGGCTTCGCGAACCATGCGCTCGATGTCCGATGCGCGCGTCACGCTGTGTGCGCCATGTAACCGGCCTGCCTCACGGCATACCTGCGCCGCGGCTTGCGCCGCGAACATCACGGCCATCGACGCCTGCATGTCGCTGTGCATGCCCGCATCCATCAAGCCGAATACACGTTGGTACAAGAGCCGCGCCGCATCCGTCGCGATCGCCATCTCCGCAATCTTTTCGGCAATCGACTGATGCGCGGCCATCGCCTCGGCGGGCCCGATGCGCTTCGCTGCGTAAGCAACCGATTCGTCGAGCACGGCGCGCATGAGGCCGACCAGCAGCACCCCGACGTGGGCGCTCGCCTGTTCGCGGCGCTTTTGCGAGTAACGTCCACCGTCACCTGCTTCGTCGATCAGATGCGTGACGGGAACGCGCGTGTCGGCGAACAGGATCTGCGCGGTCGCCTGCGAACCGAACGCGTTTCGGTCGAGGCTGCGCGCTTCGTAGCCGTGCTCTTCACGATCGATCAACAGGTGCGACGAACCCCGCCCGGTCCGCGCGGCGCAGACGAGCACGTCGGAATAGAGGCCGTTGGCGACCCAGGCTTTCGTCCCGTTCACGATGAAGCAGTCGCCGTCGCGCACGGCGCTCGTAGCGTCTTCATCGACGTTCGGGCCCGCTTCCGGATGCGATATGCCGAGGGCACCGAAGAGCCGGCCCGCGAGGGTCTCGGGCAAATACCGCTCTCGCACCGCCGGCGCCGCGTCGAGCAATGCCGCCGCGAGTGCCGTGTTCAGCATCACGCACAGCGCGATGTCGCGCGAACAGACGGCGAGCTCTTCGAACAACATGCCCTGCGTCGTATATGACCAGCCCATGCCGCCATGCTCGACGGGCACCGTGCAACCCGGCAGGCCAAATTCCGCGATGCGCTGGGTCAGTTCGCGCATCGTCGTCTTCGGGATGAAGCGGTCCCGGTACGACCGGGCGACAGGCCTGACCTCCGTCAGCAGAAACTTGCGGAAACTCTCGACCGCCAGCGTTTGCTCTTCGGTGGGGATGCGATAGGTCATGGGTCACACTTGCGCGTCGCCGCGGTTCGATAGGGTGTTCAACACCGTTGCTTTCGTGCCGCCCCGGGGCCGTTACGCTCGGGGATTACCCTGAACGGCGCCCGTGCTGCGAAACGTCGGCTGGTGCCTGGCAAGCGCGCCGTCACATGGCTCGCACGCTTTCTTGACGTTGCGTTCGTGTTAAGTTAGTTTCCGCGAGTTCTTTTTTCACCCCTCGTTCTGAGGGGGCGAAAAGGCTCCGCGCGCCAACGCCATCGACCAGGTGACGACTTGACAACGCCTTTCATCAAACACGTGGCTGCCACGCGTTTCGCACCGCCTCGCATCGGTTCGAAGCACGTGCCTCGCACGAAGCTGCTTACTCAGTTGCAACGGATGCAGCACGCGACGCTCGCTCTTGTCACGGGCAGCGCCGGCTATGGCAAGACCACGCTGCTCGCTCAGTGGCGCCAGGCATGCGTCGAGGGCGGCGGCGAAGTGGCGTGGATCACGCTCACCGCCGACGAGAAGCAATACGCCGACTTCTGCGCCGCGCTCGTGGCCGCGTTGCAGCGCATCGGCCTGTGCGCGGACGCCGACTTGCGCATCGACGATGCCAACCCCCGCGCGATGGAGGCAGTCATTGCCACCATCGTCGAAAGCACACTCGACCTGCAGAAAGATCTATTCGTCTTCATCGACGACTACCACTACGTGGAGTCGCCGCTCGCGCACCGCTTCATCCAGAAGCTGATCGATCACGCGCCCGGCAATCTCCATGTCGCGATCGCCTCACGCGTGGCCCCGACGTTGAGTCTGAGCCGGCTGCGCATGATGAACCAGCTCGTGGAACTCGACAGCGCCGAGCTGCCCTTCAGCCTGGCTGAAACGCGCGCGTTCATCGAAGGGAATCTGGGCACGGGCAAGCTCGACGCGGACGCGCTGAAGCTGATCCACGAGTTGACGAGCGGCTGCCTACGCCGGCCACAACTACTTTGCGCGTCATATTTGCTCCTTTTCCTTGGTCTACGCCGTCATGGCGAACTGGTTACGCTTCATCATATGAGCGACTTTCAGGCGCATGCCCCTTCCTTTTTTGGGGGTCCGCCGACGGCTCGCTTTCTTCATTTCGGCCGTTTCGCGAGCCTTGCGCGCCCCCTCGAAGATGAGGGGGACGTCCCTGCGCGCCGCTCCTACCCTTCGAGGCTCGCCCCTGCCGCCTGAGCCCGCCTGAGCGCATCGCTCCGGAGATCGAGACCGGACAGGCGGCTCCTGAACAAGTAAAGATCACTCCATCGCCTGAGAGAGACAACGTGAACGGAAACCGCGCGGACAATCCCAATACCGTCACGAGACATGACGGCCCCACTTCGACAAGCTCTCTTGCCGCGCTCGCGCAGCAGTACTGGGACGGACAGTGGACGGTGTGGCAAACGCTGACGGGCGCCGTGCAAAACGCGGCCACGCCCGCGACAGCGAGCGGCGGCACCGCGTTGCACGATAGCCGCTTCGCCGCGCCGGAGTGGCGAGCGCATCCGTGGTACGCCGCGCTCATGCAGTCGTACCGGCTGAACGCCGACCTGCTCGCGGCCATGACAGAAGCAATCGCCGCCGATACGAAAACGCGCCATCAACTGCGTTTCGCGACGCGTCAATTCATCGATGCCGCGAGCCCCGCCAACTTCGCGCTGACCAATCCCGAGGCCTTGCGCCTCGCACTCGAAACGGGCGGCGAAAGCCTGCGGACCGGGCTTGCAAACTGGCTCACCGATGCGCAACGCGGCCAGATCGCCATCACCGACGAAAGCGCCTTCGGAGTGGGCCGCAACGTGGCGACCTCGGCGGGCACCGTCGTCTTCGAATGCGAGTTGATGCAACTGATCCAGTACGCGCCGCTCACCGCGAAGGTCGCGCGGCGGCCGCTGCTGATCGTGCCGCCGTGCGTGAACAAGTTCTATATCCTCGATCTTCAGCCACGCAATTCCTTCGTGCGGTTCGCAGTCGAAGCGGGCTATAGACGTCCATGAACGGGCTGTACGGCTTGTCGGACTGCGAGCCGGGCGGCGGCACGATGTCCTTGCCCATGTCGGCGAGGCAGCTCTTGTTTTCATCGAGCGTTTCGATATCCCATGCCGATTCGAAGCACGAGAACATCTTGGCCTTGTCGTCCGAATACATCTTTTCCGCGCCCACGGCCAGCACGACGTCGGCCGCGCCCGCGCGCAACTGCATCACCGCGAGATTGAACGCCGCGCTCGACGACGCGCACGCGCCCTCGACGTTGTAGATCGGAATCCCGCCGAGGCCGATCGGCAAGAGCGCCACCTGGCCGCGAATCATGTGCTGGCCGTCGAAGTGACCTTGCGCCGTGTTGCCGAAGAACGCAGCCTGGACCCACTTGCGCTCGCAGCCGGCGTCCTTGAGCGCGTCCTCGACCGCCCACGCGGTGAGTTGCTTGACGCTCTTGTCCATGTGGCGGCCAAACGGCGTCATGCTCACGCCGACGATATAGATGTTTTCCATGGTTTCCCCAAAAATCGAATGAACCCGCGCGAGCGCGCCGGCGTCAATAACCCTTGAATTCCGGCTTGCGCTTTTCGACGAACGCGCGCAGCCCTTCCTGGATGTCGTAGGAGCGCTGGTGATTGCGCAGTTCCAGCACTTCGTGGCGCAGCGCGTCCGCAACCGGCTTGTCCGCCGATTCGTCGGCGACGCGCTTCATCTTCGAGAGCACGAGCGGGCTCTTCGCCGCGAGCTTCTCGCCGATCGCCTGCACGCGGTCGAGCAACTCCGCATCGGCGACCACTTCGGCCACGAGACCGTATTGCTTCATCTCCTGCGCCGACACGGAATCGCCCGTAAACAGCAGGTATTTCGCGATGTTCACGGGGATCTTGCGCGGCAGCACCGCTGCGCCGCCGCCGCCCGGGAACACGCCGAAGTTCGAATGCGCGTCGCCGAAGCGCGCGCTTTCCGCCGCGATCACGAAGTCGCAGGTCATCACGGCCTCGAGGCCGCCCGCGAGCGCAAGACCGTTGACGGCGGCGATGACCGGGCGAGGAAACGCACGCATCGTGTCGAACAGATCGACGATCTTGTCGAGGAAGTCCTTCTCGCCCGGCTGCGCGGGCGCACCGGCCGTCTTCAGGTCGGCGCCGGCGCTGAACGCGCGCCCCGTTCCCGTCACGGCGACGACGCGAACCTGCGGGTCGTCTTTCCACTCCACGAGCTTCGCCGTGATGCCTTCCACCATCTCGCGCGACAGCGCGTTCATGGCTTCCGGACGCGCAAGCGTGATCCAGCCCACCGGGCCCTTCAGTTCAAACGTGACGCTCATCTATTGCTCCCCAATCCATGCCAGTCCTGGCGAAAATCGTCTGCTGCGAATCGTGCGCACGGCGCGGCGGAAGGCTGGAAACAGGCGTACGGCCAGCACGCCGCTGCCCGGCGCAGCGATGCGCGCCGTACCTGCTTTGCAACGATAGAGATTCGAAAGTGCTGAATCCCCTCTATTTGCGGGGGGGCCGCACACGCGCACGACGGCGGACAATCCGAGGAGCCAAACCCGGGGTTTTCCCGCCCATCCCCCTGATTCGGAAGCCGCCATGACGTTCCAGACACCCAAGTCCGACGAGCCCAATCAGCCGGCGAAATTCTCGCCGCCGCGCGTCGGCCCCCGCCATATCGCGCGCAAGCGGCTCATCGAGCGGCTGCGCGAAGCGCAGCATTGCGCGCTCACCGTCGTCACCGGCAGCGCGGGCTTCGGCAAGACGATCCTGCTCGTGCAATGGCGGCAGGAACTGATGAAGAACGGCGCGGAAGTCGCATGGCTCGCGCTCGCGGCGGACGATCGGCACCGGGCCGTGTTCTGTCATGACCTGCGCGGCGCGCTCGCGCGCTTGGGCATCGCGCCGCAAGACATGCCGGCCTTCGAGGGCGCCGACGCCGACGCGGACGAAGCGTGGCCGGTCGAGCCCGTCGCGGCGGCGATCATCGCGCTCGCGCAGCGGGTTGCGAAGGATATCTATCTGTTCATCGACGACTACCATCACGTCGACGACCCGTGGGCGCACGAGCTGATGCGTAAGCTCGTCACGCACAGCCCCGCCAATCTGCACATCGTGATCGCCTCGCGCACCACGCCGCCGCTCTCGCTCAGCCGTCTGCGCGTGTACGGCCAGCTCGCCGAGGCGGGTTTCGAAGACCTGCCGTTCAGCGTCGACGAAACCCAGGCTTTCTTCGAGCAGAATCTTCCGACGATCAAGCTGACGGCCCACGAGCTCCAGTTGATCCAGGAAGTGACGCGCGGCTGGCCGGCGAGCCTGCAACTCATCGCGATCATGCTGCGCAATCGCCCGGCCACGCGCGGCCAGTTGCCGGTGTTCCTGCGGCGCTCGGGCGACCTGCAGAACTACCTTGCCGAGGACGTGATCGCGCAGGTGCCCGCCGAGATGATCGCGTTCCTCGAAATGCTCGCGCCGCTGCGGCGCTTCAACGCGGCGCTCGCCGCGCACGTCACCGCGCGGACGCAAGCCGCCGATCTCCTGAAGCGCGCCGAAGAGGAGTTCCTGCTGATCCAGCGCGTCGAAACTGAGGATCGCACGCCGTGGTACCGCTTTCATCCGCTGCTCGGCGAGTTTCTCGGCAGCAGGCTGGCCGCGCGCGGCGGCGGGATCGTGCAGACGCTGCACCGGCGCGCGAGCGCGTGGTTCGCCAGCCAGCAGATGCTCGTCGCCGCCGTGCGTCATGCGAAGCTCACCGGCGACCTCGGGCTCGCGGTGCGGACCGTCGAAAGCGCCATGCCGCCCGACTGGCGTTTCAGCGCCGTCGGCGCGATGGTCCAGCTGCTCGATCATTTACCGGAGGACATGCTCGTCGAGCATCCGCGTCTTTCGTTTCTTGGCTGCCTGACCTACGCCCTGACCGCGCGGCCGGCGCAGGCACAGCGCTGGCTCGACCAGTTGCGGCGCACCGACGCGGCCCGCCTGCCCGGCATGGAGGTCCAGCTCGCGCTGGCGGAGGCGACCATCGCGATGCAGCGCGACGATGGCCGGCACGTCACCCGCCTGCTCGAGCGCCCGCAAGAGTCGTGGCCCTCGAACCGCACCTTGAAATACGTCTACGTCGGTGCGCTCGTGACCGCCTTCGCGCACGTGGGCCGTATTCGCGAAGCCCTGCGTCTGCATGACGAGCACGCCGTGCAGAGCGACGATCAGGGCAGCGAAATCGCGCTGATGTTCGAGGCCACGCTGCCCGCGACGTATCTGAAGCAAGGCCAGGTGCGCGAAACGGCCCGCCTCGGCGAGGCGCTGCTCGAGCAGGCCGAGACGACTTATGGGCGGCACTCGGTCTGCGCGGGCCTTTGCGCAGCGATGCTGGGCGATGCGTACTACGAGCTCGACCGCATCGCCGAGGCGCGCGACGTCCTCGCCAACCGGACCAGCTTGCTGCGCGCCTCGTGGCCCGACGTCATGGTGCAGGCATCACTCGTCCACGCCCGGCTCGACCGGCTCGATCAGGGCCCGGCAGCGGCCCTCGCCTTCCTTCAGCGGCAGGCCGCGCATCTGCAGGCGCTCGGCCTGCCGCGGCCCGCCGCGTTCATGCTGGGCGAGGCCGTGAAGATCCTCCTCGGCGACGGCGATCACATCCGCGCGCAGGGCGTCATGACGCAACTCGACGCGCTCGCCACCGCCAGCGAAGGCACAGCCGACCCCGCCTCGGCCGACGAGACACGGGCGATCGCGGCGCTCTCGCGTGCCCGCCTCGCCCTCGTGAACTGCAACGCATCCGAGGCGCTCAACGCCCTCCAGCAGGCGCGGGCCTTCGCGCTCGCCGCCGGCCGCGAACGCCTGCTCGTGCGCGTGAACCTGCTGGCGGCGGCCGCCTATGAGGACATCGAACAGACGCCGGCAGCCCGGCAGTGTCTCGTCGATGCCTTGAACACGGGCGCGGCGCTCGGACTCGTGCGCACCTTCATCGACGACGGCGAGCCGGTCACGCGGCGTTTCGCAACGCTGCGCAACACGGCGGCGCTCTCGCCGCAGGCCGCGGCGCTGCTCGACACGCTGCTGAAGCCCGGCGACGCCGCACACACGCCGCCGCCGGCGCGCGCCGGCAAACAGGACGCGCAGGCGCTCGCGCGAGAAGGCGTCAATCTCACGCCGCGCGAACGGGAAATCCTGCTGCTGATCTCGCAGGCCATGTCCAACAAGCGCATCGCCCTGACCCTGAACATCGCCGTCGGGACCACGAAATGGAACGTGCGCAACATCCTCACCAAGCTCGGCGTTTCCTCGCGCTATGACGCCATGACGTGGGCGCGCGAGCACGGCTTCATCAAATGAGCGTATCGGGCGCAACGTAAGCCGCCGCCCTCCGCGCCCCTGTCCAAATAGGGGGCGCGGCGCGCCTCCGCGATGCGCCGCTCGGCACCCCACCCATTCCTTCCGAGGGGGTGTCTGCGCGCGGCGCGCTCTCTATCATTGGCCGCATCCAACGATGATGAGGCAGACCATGGCGCCAGACTGGCAAGGCCCGCTCAGCGGTGTGCGCGTGCTGGAGATCGCAGGCATCGGACCGGGGCCGTTTTGCGGCATGCTGCTCGCGGATCTGGGCGCGGACGTGGTCGTGGTCGATCGCGTCGATCCCGACACCGACCGGATCGATCTCGGCAATCACGACATCCCGAATCGCGGCAAGCGCTCGGTGGCTGTCGATCTGAAAACGCCCGAGGGCGTCGGGACCGTGCTGCAACTGGCGAAACGATGCGACGCGCTGATCGAAGGCATGCGGCCCGGCGTGATGGAGCGCCTCGGCCTCGGGCCGGACGTGTGCCTGCAACATAACCCGCGGCTCGTTTACGGCCGGATGACCGGCTGGGGGCAAACCGGCCCGCTCGCCCATGCCGCGGGGCACGACCTCAACTACATCGCCTTGTCCGGCGCGCTGTGGTATTCGGGCCAGCCGGGCGAACCGCCCATTACGCCGCCGAGCCTCGTGGGCGACATCGGCGGCGGCGCGCTCTATCTCGCCGTGGGGCTGCTCGCGGGCATCATGCACGCGCGCGCGAGCGGCAAGGGGCAAGTGGTGGATGTCGCCATCGTCGACGGCAGCGCGCACATGATGACCTTGCTGCATGCGCTGCAGGCGTCCGGACAGTTCACGGCCGAGCGCGGCCGGAGCCTGCTCGACGGCCCGCATTGGTACAACACGTATCGCTGCGCGGACGGCGGGATGATCTCGGTCGGCTCGCTCGAACCGAAGTTCTATCGCCTGCTGCGCGACAAGCTCGGTTTCGCGGACGACCCCGCTTTCGACCACGCCTACGACGCGAGCGCATGGCCCGATCTGCGCCAGCGCTTCGCCGATCTCTTTGCCACACGCACCCGCGATGAATGGTGCGCATTGCTCGAAGGCAGCGATGCCTGTTTCGCGCCCGTACTGAGTCCCGAAGAAGCCGCGCTGCATCCGCATATGCAGGCGCGCGGCGTGTACACGCGCGCGAACGGCGTCCTGCAGGCTAACCCTGCGCCGCGCTTCTCGCTCGGGCCGCTGCCCGGACCCCGCCCGATCCCGCGGCGCGGCGAACACACGCAGGACATCCTGCGCGACTGGGACGGGCGCTCTGCGCCGCTCGCCCGGTCCGCCCCCGCCCCCACATGAGGACGACGATCCATGAGTAAAGACCTTTCCAGCCTGTTCCTCAGCGAGCAGCAGATCATGATTCGCGACTCGGCGCGCCGCGTCGCTCACGACATCATCGCGCCGACGGCTGCCCGGCGCGATCGCGAGTCCGCGTGGCCGCGCGCCGAAATCGAGGCGCTCGCCGAACTCGGATTTCTCGGCATGCTGGTGCCCGAGGCCTATGGCGGCACGGGCGCGGGCGTGCTGGACTTTTGCCTCGCGCAGCACGAGTTCGCCGCTCACGACGCGGGCCTCGCCACGATCCTGCACGTCCACAACTTCACGGCGATGTGCATCGCGGAGCACGGCACCGAGGCGCAGAAGCAGCGCTTCCTGCCCGCGATGGCGAGCGGCGAGTCGATCGGCGCCTTCCTGCTCTCCGAAGCGCATGCCGGCTCGGACACGGCGGCACTGCGCACGAGCGCGGTGCGCGACGGCGATCACTACGTTCTCAACGGCTCGAAGCAGTTCATCTCGAACGGGAGCGAGGCCGGCGTCGGCGTGGCATTCGCCATCACCGACAAGGCAGCGGGCAAGCGCGGCGCAACGACGTTCATCGTCGATCCGTCGCAGCCTGGCTACGCCACGACGCGCGTCGAGGAGAAGCTCGGCCAGCATACCGCCCACACGGCGCAGATCGCGCTCGAAAACTGTCGCGTGCCCGTGGAGCACCGGCTCGGCGCGGAGGGTGACGGCTACCGGACGGTGATGAGCGGTTTGTCGGATGGCCGCATCGGCATCGCGTTCATCGCTGCGGGCGCGGCGCGCGGCGCGCTCGACGCGGCGGTGAAATATGCCAATGAACGCGAGGCGTATGGCGCGCCCATCGCGCAGCTCCAGGCCGTCGCGTTCGATCTGGCCGACATGGCCGCGCAGGTCGACGTCGCGTTCCAGTATTGCGTTCACGCCGCGCGCTTGCGCGACACCGGCGTGGATTGCGTGAAGGAAGCGTCGATCGCCAAGCTCTTCGCGAGCGAGATGGCCGAGAAGGTCTGCTCGAGCGCGCTCCAGATTCACGGCGGCTACGGTTATCTGTGCGACTTCCCGGTGGAGCGCTATCTGCGCGACGTGCGCGTCTGCAAGATCTACGAAGGCACGAGCCACATTCAGAAGCTCATCATCTCGCGCAAGCTGGGCTGATACGCACTCGAAGCGCGCCCCCTATTCACGAGGGGTATTCGACGCGTCCGACGCTGTTAATTTCGCAAGTGAGTCGCGTCCCGGGCGCAACGACTGCGCCTGCGAACCGCGTGGCCGCGTGCGTCCCCCGCTCCCACGCGCCGTTCGCCGGCCAGTCGCCGTCCATTACTACAACAGCAGGAGACGCCATGAAACGCATCATCCCGGTCTTGCTTCTTGCAGCAGGAGCAGCACTGGCCATCTCGCACGCCGTCGGCGCGCAGACGATCACCGAACCGACCAGACAACAGGGCCTGGCCGGCTATGACCAGCCCAACCAGTATCTGGCGTCCCGCACGGTCAAGCTCGCGGACAACATGGAGCCGGTCGTCGCGCACGCCGATCAGGAGCAGGAGGCCGTCCGCAAGCTGGAGGCCCTGCAGAAGAAGACCGGCAAGCGTCCGAACATCGTGGTCTTCCTGCTCGACGACGTCGGCTATAGCGACTTCGGCTTCAACGGGGGCGGCGAGGCCGTGGGCAATGCGACGCCGGACATCGACCGCATCGCAAACCAGAGCCTCGTCTTGAGTTCGGCCTATTCCCAGCCGAGCTGCTCGCCCACTCGCGCGACGATCATGACCGGCCAGAACATGGCCCATCACGGCATCCAGATTCCGCCGATGTACGGCCAGCCGGGCGGCCTCGCCGGTCTCACCACACTGCCGCAACTGCTCTCGAACGCGGGTTACACGACCCAGGCGGTCGGCAAGTGGCACATGGGCGAGAACACGGGCTCGCAGCCGCAGAACGTGGGCTTCGACGACTTCCGCGGCTTCCTGTCGGTCTCCGATATGTACACCGAATGGCGCGACCCGCAGTACAACCCGGAAATCGCGCTGAGTCCCGAGCGCTATCGCTACATCGCCAATCTGCCGTTCAACAAGAGCGACGTGCACGCCGTGAAGGGCGGCAAGATCGAAAGCCTGTACGAAATCAACACCGATACCATCAAGGACCTGGACACGAAGTGGCTCGACTACACCGTCGATTTCCTGAACCGCGAGAAGAACGCGACTAAGCCCTTCTTCCTGTACTACGCGCCGCGCGCGTGCCACTTCGACAACTATCCCAACGCGCATTACGCCGGACGCTCGGCATCGCGCACGAACTATGGCGACTGCATCGTGGAGGTCAACGACATGTTCAAGAAGTTGATCGACACGCTGCAGGCGAACGGCCAGCTGGATAACACGATCGTGTTCTTCGCGTCGGACAACGGCCCGGAGCAGGAAGTCCAGCCGGCGGCACGCTCGATGTTTCGCGGCGGCAAGGGCTCGACGTGGGAAGGCGCGGTGCGCTCGCCCTTCTTCGTCTACTGGAAAGGCATGATCGAGCCGCGCCGCTCCGACGGCCTCTTCGATTTTGCCGACCTGTTCAATACGTCGATCGCGCTCGCCGGCACGCCGGACAAGGGCCTTTCGAAACTCGTGCCTTCGACGACCTACATCGACGGCATCGACCAGACTTCGTTCCTGCTCGCTGACAAGGGTGTCTCGAACCGGCGCAGCGTCATGTACTTCTGGAACGACGAGCTTTCGGCCGTGCGCGTCGACGAATTCAAGATGATGAAGAAGTTTCAGCTTCCGGACGCCGCGACCCGGAAGGGTTACAACGGCGGCTTCGCGGGGATGGTCGGCGACGCGTGGACCGTGCTGGTCTTCAACCTCTACGCGGACCCGAAGGAAGAGGAGTCGATCGCGATCCGCCATATCCCGGCCAGCGTCCCGCTCGTGATGGAGTTCGCCCGCTACCAGCAGGTGCTCAAGAAGTATCCGCCCAGAACGCAGGCCTCGTTGAAGTAGGCTCGAAACGCGCCGATGTCCAGCCCGACGTCGGCGCTTTCGGCATTGGACAAGCAATGAAGTCATCGAACAAGCATTGGCACAAGGCGGGCGCCGTCGCGCTCGCGCTTTTCCTGACCGGCACCGCCATCGCCGCGTATCAGCACTTCAAGGGCCCCGCACCGCTCGCCGTGGGCGACGGCGCGGCCGGCCCGAAAGACATGGTATGGATTCCCGGCGGCGATTTCCTGATGGGCAGCGAGCACCCGCGCGCGTTGCCCAACGAACGGCCCGCACACGAGGTCAGGCTGCATGGCTACTGGATCGACCGCCACGACGTCACCAACGCGCAATTCGCCCGATTCGTCGCCGCGACCGGCTATCTCACGACAGCCGAGCGCAAGCCGCGCTGGGAAGATCTGGCGGTTCAGCTTCCGCCCGGCACGCCGCGCCCCGCCGACGACACGCTCGTTCCCGGCGGCCTTGTTTTCACCGGCACCGACGCGCCCGTCGCGCTGAACGACTATTCGCGCTGGTGGAAGTTCGTGCCCGGCGCGAACTGGCGGCATCCGACCGGGCCGGACAGCAGTATCGCCGGCAAGGAGACGCATCCCGTCGTGCAGGTGTCCTATGAAGATGCGCTCGCTTACGCGCACTGGGCGCACAAGCGGCTCCCGACTGAAGCGGAGTGGGAATATGCGGCGCGCGGCGGTCTGGAACAGGCCGACTATGCGTGGGGCAACGAATTCACGCCGCGCGGCAAAAAGATGGCCAATACCTGGGACGATACGGCCCGACCATTTCCCGTCACGCTGGATCGCGGCAGCCAGGAGAAGGTTCAGGTGGGCACGACGGCCGTGGGCAGCTTCGCGCCGAATGGCTATGGTCTCTACGATATGGCCGGCAACGTCTGGCAATGGGTGGCCGACTGGTATCGCGCGGACGCGTTTCGCATCGAGTCGGCGTCAGGACGTGTCGTCAGCAATCCTTCCGGGCCTTCGTCGAGCTACGACCCGGATAACGGCCCGACCGCGTCGGCACCCGAACGCGTGACGCGCGGCGGCTCGTTCCTCTGCAGCGAAACGTACTGCATCAGCTATCGGACCAGCGCACGCCGCGGCACGGACCCGATGAACGGCATGTCGCATCTCGGCTTCCGGCTCGCCATGGACCAGGACGACTGGGAACGCGAAGCCCGCCATTGAGTTTGCGTCGTGCCGGGAATGGCGCCGCTGCATCGTCGAATGCAGCGGCGAATCAGGCTCTCGCGCGCTTCAGAACCACGCGTCCTGCATGTCGAACGCCGTGCGATCCAGCGACGCGAGCAGCGTCAACTGCGGACCGACGCGCGGCAATTCCCATCGATAGAAATACGCTGTTGCGGCGAGCTTGCCGCGATAGAACGCGCGGTCGTACTCGTCGCCGGTGCTGACGAGCGCGGCCTGCGCCGCGAGCGCCTGCTCGAGCCATATCCACGCCATCACGACGTGACCGAACGCCTCCAGATAAACCGAAGCGTTCGCGAGCGTCAACGCGGGATCGCCGGCGGCCCATAGTGTGTCGCTGACGTGCAGGAGGCGCGTCACGGTCTCATCGAGCGTCGCGCCGTATTCGACGAGCGCCGTATCGGCGGCCGCCGTCGCGCGCGCGGCGCTGGCCCGCATCCGCTCGACCAGCACGCGTAACGCCTTGCCGTCCTTCATCGTGACCTTGCGGCCGAGCAGGTCCAGCGCCTGAATGCCGTGCGTCCCCTCGTGGATCGGATTGAGGCGGTTGTCGCGATAAAACTGCTCGACGTTATATTCGCGCGTGTAGCCATAGCCGCCGTGCACCTGAATCGCGAGGTTATTGGCTTCGAGACACCATTGCGACGGCCAGCTTTTGGCGATCGGAGTCAGGATGTCGAGCAACAGCGAATATTTCTCCGTTGCCCGAGCGGCGTCCGCGGCCTCGGCGGCACGCGCTTCATCGACGAGCTTCGCGCAATATAAGTTCAGCGCGAGTCCGCCCTCCGCGTAGCTCTTCTGCGCCAGCAGCATGCGGCGGATGTCCGCGTGCTCCACGAGCCTCACCTGCGGGCTCGCCGGGTCCTTGCCGCCCGCTCCCGTGACCCGTCCCTGCGGACGGTTGCGCGCGTAGTCGAGCGCATGCAGATAGCCGGTGTAACCGAGCGCCGCCGCCCCGAGCCCGACCCCGATGCGCGCCTCGTTCATCATGTGGAACATATAGGTGAGTCCCTGGCCGGCCTCGCCCACGCGATAGCCGATCGCACCCGCCCGGCCTTCCGGCCGATGCTTCACGCCCTCGCCGAAATTCAGCAGGCAGTTGGTCGCGCCTCGATAGCCCATCTTGTGGTTCAGACCCGCGAGGACCACGTCGTTGTGCTCGCCGCGCGAGCCGTCCTCGCCGACCAGATACTTCGGCACGATGAAGAGCGAAATGCCCTTCACGCCCGGCAGCAGCTTGCCGTCGGGGCCGGGGATCTTCGCGAGCACGAGATGCACGATATTCTCCGACAGATCATGCTCCCCGCCGGAGATCCACATCTTGTTGCCACGCAGACGGTATTGCGCGCCGAGCGGCGAGTCGCTCTCGTACTCGGCTCGCGTCGCGATGTCCGAAAGCGACGAACCCGCCTGCGGTTCGGACAGGCACATCGTGCCGAAGAAGCGACCCTCCATTTCCGGCCGCACGAACGTGTCGATCTGCTGACGTGTGCCGTGGGCCAGCAGCAGATTAGCGTTGCCGATGGTGAGAAACGGATACGTCGTCGTGCCGATATTCGCTGCGTTGAACCAGGCAAAGGCCGCTTTTTCGAGCACCATCGGCAGTTGCATGCCGCCCAGCTCGTAGTCCTGGCCCGCAGCCATCAGGCCGGCTTCGCAAAAGGCGGTGAGCGCGCGCCTGACTTCGGGAATGATGTGCACGGTTTCGCCGTCGAAACGCGGCTCCTGCTCGTCGTTCTTCTTGTTATGCGTGGCGAAGAGATCGGTGGCGATCTTCTCGCAGGTGTCCAGTGCGGCGTCGAAGGTTTCGCGGGAATGGTCCGCATAACGCGCGGCGACCGTCAGCTTCTCGACATCGAGCCATTCGTACAGCAGGAAGTCCAGGTCGCGGCGCGAGAGGATCAATGACATTGCAGTCTCCTTTTCAACGAGTTTTCGTCGGCACCGCCTCGGGGCTCGGCATGGCGCCGAAGTCGTTCATCGACGGAAACGCGCGTTCATCGCGCCACTTCGACAGTCTGAAGCGCCCGGCGCAGTTCGGGCGACAGCGGCATCGGCCTGCGTGTCACCCGATCGACGTACACGTGTACGAAGTGGCCCTGCGCCGAGGCTATCTGGCCGTCGTTGGCAAATAGCCCGACTTCGTACTGCACGCTCGACGTGCCGAGCCGAGCCACACGCAACCCGGCATGCACGAGGTCGGGGAAAGCGATGGACGAGAAGTAATTGCAGGTCGTTTCCACGACGAGACCGACCGCGGGACTTGCGGCAAAGTCCAACATTTTCTGTTCCAGCAGCCAGGCGTTGACGACGGTATCGAACCAACTGTAATAGACGACGTTGTTGACGTGGGCGTAGACGTCGTTGTCCATCCATCGCGTGGTGATTTCGCGGAAGTAGCGGTAGGCGCTACGGCCTTGCGGTTGCGGCTTGCTCATCGCTTCAGGCCTCCGCTGCCGTGCGACGCACGCGGATACCGGCCGGCCTTGGTCTGAGCCGATCGACCGCGCCTCATGATGTGAATCACGTGATTCTCCTTTGGATCTGAGATGCAACACGGCACAAGGTGCGCCGTGGCATCGGCGCTTGCCTTTCAACGCATTCTTTCAACGCATTGCGTCGCGTGCCGCCTTGGGGCGCAACATGTCGTCGAAATCGTCCATCGACGGAAAGCGCAGCGGTTCCAGTTCATCGAGTCGCCGCAGCCGCTGTCGATATTGCTCGAGCATCGCCGTACGCTGTTCGGCTTGATGTAGGGCACATGCCAAGCGACGAAAGGCGGCAGCACGGTCATGCTGCAAGACGACTGCCTGCGACATCGAATGGATATGCCTCAGGAGTCTAGGATCGACGATGGCCGCGCGCCCCTTCCTTTTCGGACGGGGACGCGCGGCACTTGTCCGTGAAATGCACCGCTGCGAGCGACTGCTTGACCTCATCGCGCTCGTTTTTGTGACGAGAAATTGTGCGACTTGAAACGGGATCGAGGCTCGAGTCCGGCCCGCGCGGTAGCGCGCTCATGCCCGGACTTTGCAGCGTCATGGCGCCGGCTATCGCGCAGCGGGCTATCGCATCAGCGTCATCGACGCAACGCGTCACGCATCAGAACACGCGCCCTTCGGTCAGATGCGTCGTCACGCCGTTCAGCGCGTAATCGCCTATCACGCGCGCCTTGTGCAGCAGCGGGTTGTGACTGAAGATCGTGCGCAGGTTGCGCCAGTGGCGGTCGAAGTTGTGCGCCCGCGATGTCGCCGATGCGCCGCCCGCCTCGAACATGCGCTCCGCCGCACTCAATGCGAGCTTGCTGACGACGATCTGCGTCCTGGCGGTCGCGAGCGCGCCTTCGAGCACGAGCGCGTCGGCGTTCGCATCGCCGTTGCGGATCGCTTGCGACGATCGTTCGAGCACGCGCGCGTTGTCGCGCACGAGCGCGTCGATCGCGTGGCTGTTCGCCGTGAGTTCGCCGACGACCTGCTGAATGAACGCATCCTCGCGCGCCGACGGCGCCGCGCTGTGCAGCACCGGACGCCCGTGCTTCAGCACATAGCGCTGCGCATCCGCGACGACATTGCGCACGATGCCCGCCGCCACCGCCACCAGATGCAACTGGCGCAATGCGCCGCCGTGGCGCCCCGCGAGCGTCGTCTGCACGCGCGGCGTGACTTCGTCGGCGTGCACGATGAGATCGTCGAACTCGAGGCTGCCGCTCGCGGTCATGCGCTGCCCCATGCCATCCCAGTCGTCGAGCACGCTCAGACCCTCGCGTCGAACCGGCACGACCGCAATCGCCGCTTCGCCGTGTTCGTCCTGCACGTTCAGGCGCGCGTAGTCGGAAAACGCCGTGCCCGTTGCGTAATACTTGCGCCCGGTAAGACGAAAGTGATCGCCTTCGCGCCGCAGTTGCGTCGTGATTTCACCGGGACGCGAGGTGCCCGCTTCCGTCGATGCGCCGCCGAAAATCGCGCCTTCCGCCACGCGCCTGATCTGCAATTCGTTGAACGGCGTGCGCGGCGAGAGCAGCAACGCTTCGGTCTGGTCGTAGTGGATGCGCAGTGCGTGCGCGACGTTGCTTTCGTGCGCGGCGAGCGTCGCGATCACCTCGAAAACGTCTTCGAGCGAGCCGCCGAGCCCGCCCCACTCCAGCGGGAAACGCAGCTTGCCCAAGCCCGATCGACGAAAGAGCGCGAACGCCTCGAAGGGCAGTTCACGACGCGTCTCGCGCGCGGCGGCGTCTTCGCCGATGGCCTTTGCCAGCTCGGGCAATGCGGCGAGCGCGGCTTCGAGGTTCTGATTTCTGTTCGACATGTGACGTGAATTTCCTGTTGTCCTGATGCGGGTTCTACGCGGCCTGCGCATCGAAGCGCTTCCCGGGGATCGCATCGAGCAGCGTGCGCGTGTAGGCATGCTGCGGCGCGCGCCATATTTCGCGATGATCTCCGCTCTCGACGATGCGCCCGCCGTGCATCACATGCACGCGATCGGCGATATAGCGCACCACCGAAAGATCGTGCGATATGAAGAGATAGGCGAGCCCGAGATCGCGCTTGAGCTCGACGAGCAGATTGAGTATTTGCGCCTGAATCGACACGTCGAGGGCGGACACGGGCTCGTCGCAAATCAGCAGCGACGGTTCGAGCACGAGCGCACGCGCAATGCCGATGCGTTGCCGCTGTCCGCCCGAAAACTCGTGCGGAAAGCGCTTGAGCGCAATGCTCGGCAGGCCGACGCGATCGAGCATCGTCGCGGCGCGCGTGCGTCTTCGATGCGCGTCGCCGATACCGTTCACGGCCATCACCGTCTCCAGAATCTCACCGACGGTGCGTCGCGGGTTCAGCGATGCATACGGGTCCTGAAACACCATCTGCACCTGACGGCGCAGCGGCCGCAATGCGCGCTCCGACAGCGGCACGAGATCGGCACCGCGCAAGCGTATCGCGCCATGCGTTGCAGGCACGAGTCGCAGGATCGCTTTCGACAGCGTCGATTTTCCGCAGCCGGACTCACCGACGAGCCCGACGGTCTCGCCTCGCGCGATATCGAACGACACCCCATCCACCGCACGCAATGCGCCCTTGCCGTGCCGATGCGCGTACTCCACCGTCAGATCCTGCAGCGAAAGCAACGGCGCGCTTTCATCGTGCGCGACGCCGTCCGCGCGCGCGGCGCTCACAGGCGCGAGCGGCGTGACATTGAACGCGGGCGCGCCGTCGTCGCTGCGCACGTGCCGGATCTCCGGCAGCTTCCAGTCGCGGTAATGCAGATCCGTCGATACATTGAGCGATGCGCCCAGCAGACCGCGCGTGTAAGCGTGCGACGGCCGCTCGAAAAGCTGCGCGACGGGCGCTTCCTCGACTTTCTCGCCCGCGAGCATTACCGCAACGCGGTCCGCGTGCTCGGCCACGACACCGAGATCGTGCGTGATGAGCAGCAGCGACATCGACAGTTCGCGCCGCAACTCGGCGAGCAAGTCGAGAATGCGCGCCTGAATCGTGACATCGAGCGCGGTGGTCGGCTCATCGGCGATCAAAAGACGCGGACGACAGGCCACGGCCATCGCGATCATCACGCGCTGCCGCTGACCGCCTGACAGCTCATGCGGATAGTCGGCCACGCGCCGGTGCGGCTCCGGGATATGCACGCGATCGAGCAGTTCGATCGCGCGCCGCGCCGCCGCTTCCTTCGACAGCGATTCATGCCGTCGCAAGGTCTCGACGATTTGCGCGCCGATGGACAGCACCGGGTTCAGCGACGTCATCGGCTCCTGAAAGATCATCGAAATCTGACTGCCGCGCACATCGCGCATCTCACGCGGCGTCAGGGCGAGCACGTCGCGTCCGTCGAAACGCACGCTGCCCGTCACGCGGCCGGGCTCGGGCACGAGCCGCATCAGCGAGAGCGCAGTCGCGGACTTGCCGCAGCCCGATTCGCCGACGAGCGCAAGCGTCTCCCCTTCGGCCAGGTCGAGGTCGATGCCGCGCACGGCGCGATGCGCGCCGAAACTCACACGCAAATCGCGCACTTCAAGAAGATTCGCCATGTATCGGCCTCGGTCAGGAACGTTCGCGCATGCGCGGATTGAGTGCGTCGTTGAGGCCGTCGCCGAGCAGATTGAGCGCGAGCACCGCGAGCACGATCGCCGCGCCCGGGAGCGCCGTCAGATACCACGCGGTACGCAACGAATCGCGCCCCGCGCCGATCATGCCGCCCCACGTGACGACGTTAGGGTCGCCCATGCCGAGAAACGACAGCGACGATTCGATCAGAATCGCGCTCGCGACCATCACCGATGCGGTGACGATCACCGGCGGCAGCGCGTTCGGCAGGATCTCGCCGAAGATGAGGCGCGCGTCGGAAAAGCCCTGACTGCGCGCGGCGAGCACGAAGTCCGCCTGGCGCAGCGTGCGGAATTCGGCGCGCACGATACGCGCGACCGTCGGCCATGAAGCAACGCCGATGGCGAGCGCGATCACCGTCACGCTCGGCCGTCCGATGGCGACGATCACGATCACGAGCAGAAACGACGGCACGGTCTGAAACAGCTCCGTGATGCGCACGAGGAGATCGTCGATCACGCCGCCGAAGAAGCCTGCGATCGCGCCGACGAGCGTGCCGATGACGAGCCCGATCGCCGCCGCCGATGCCCCGATCAGCAGCGATACGCGCGTGCCGTGCGCGATGCCCGCGGCGACGTCGCGGCCGAGCGAATCGGTGCCGAGCCGGTAGAGCGGATCGCTGCCGGGCCATTCGAAAGGCGCCGCGACCATGTCGAGCGGATCGCCGGGAAAGAGATGGGGCGCGGCGAGCGCGAGCGCAATGAACGCCGTCAGCAGGACGATGCCCGCGAGCGCCGAAGGATTGCCGAGCAGCGCACGCCAGACGCCCCGCGAGGCGTGCGCGGACGGCACGCCCCGAGCGCTTCGCGCGCCGAAGAGCGCGCCCGCGAGTTGTCGCCGCCATGCCGAGCCATGAGCGGATGAAGCAAGTTCGGTGGAATCGGAAGCCATGCGTATTCGAGTTGACGAGTCAGGCGATGCGCGGATCGAGCCACGCCTGCAACAGATCGACTGCCACGTTGGCGACGATCACGAGCAGCGACGAGAGCAGCAGCACGCCGAGCAGCACGCTGAAATCGCGGGCCATGACGGCATCCAGTGCGAGACGCCCGAGGCCCGGCCAGCTGAAGACGGTCTCGGTGACAGCCGCGCCGCCGAGCAGCGTGCCGAAATGAATGCCGATCATGGTCGTGAGCGGCATCAGCGCGTTGCGCAGCACGTGGCGCACCGTGACGCGCAATGGATGCAGTCCTTTCGCATGGGCGGTGCGCACGAAATCCTGGCGCTGGACTTCGAGCATCGCGGCGCGTGTGAGACGCGCGTAGATGGCGACGAAGAACGTCGCGAGCGTCACGGCGGGCAGCAGCACATGCCTCGCCACATCGGCGAACCGGGCGAAACCGTGCAGTTGCGCGCCGATGGTGGCATCGCCGCCGCTCGGCAGCCAGCCGAGATGCACCGAAAACAGCACGATGGCGAGCAGCCCGATCCAGAAGCCCGGCGTCGAATAGAGCAGCAGCGCGAGCACGGACAACACGCGATCCGGCCACTTGCCCGCCCAATGCGCCATGACCGCGCCCAGCACGACACCCGCGACGAGCGCAAGCCCGAGCGCCGTGCCCATCAGCAGCAAGGTGTTCGGCAGGCGCGAAAGGATCAGTTGCAGCACGGGCGCGTCGTAGCGCGGCGAATAGCCGAGACTGCCGTGCGCGAGATGCGAAAGATACGCGCCGAGCTGATGCAGCACCGGCTGATCGAGGCCGAACTTCGCGCGCAATGCCTGGAGCGTTTCGGCGGTGGCGGAACCCGCTTCGCCGGCAAGCACGTCGGCGGCGTCGCCGGGCATCAGCTTCAGAAGGAAGAAGTTCAGGATCACGATGGCGAGCACCGTCGGCAGAGCCTGCCATGCGGTGCGTCGCGCGATTGCGGCGAAGCGCGTGCGTCGGTTCATCGCTCGCAATCCTCAGGCGCTCAGATAGACATCGGCGAGATTGCCTTCGAGCCCCTGCGCCGACACCGTGTGATTGCGCACCCGCCGGTTCGCGACCGTGACCATGCGCGGCGCCACGAGATTGAGAATCGGCAGATCGCGATAGACGATCTGCTGAAACTGCTGGTACAGCGCCACGCGCTTTGTCTCGTCGGTTTCGATCGACGCCGATTCGAGCAGCGCATCCACTTGCGCGTTGCTGTAATGCGGCGCGTTCGAGAACGGCACGCCGGGCCGAATATTCTTCGACCAGTAGAGGCGCTGCACGCCGACACTCGGATCGAACAACGTATTCACTCCGATGCTCGTGAAATCGAACTGCCGGTCCGCATACACGCGTTTGAGGAACGAGGGCAAATCCTGCGAGCGCACGGTCACGTCGATGCCCACGCGCGCGAGCGCCGATTTCACGTAATCGGCCTGACGGCGGTACATATCGCCGTAGGGCAGAAAATCGTGCGTCAACTGAAAGCGCGGGCCGCCGTTCTTGCGGGGATAACCTGCGGCGTCGAGCAGCTTTTCCGCGTTCGCGGTATCGAACGGATAAGGCGCGAGCTTTGCATCGTGGTAGGGCGATGCGGGCGTGATCGGCGTCGGCGAGATATCCGCATAGCCGTAGGCGATCGTCTTCTGCACGACTTGCGGATTGATCGCATGCGCGATCGCCTGGCGCACGCGGACATCTTTCAGGATCGGATGATCGAGATTGAAGTCGATCTCCGAAAGCGGCTCCAGGAAGCGATAACCGCGCGTTTCCACGGCGAGTTGCGGCAATTGCGTAAGACGCGGCAAATCCGAGAGCGGCACGGGATTTTCGCCGCCGAGGTCGAGCGCGCCGGTTTCGAACGCGGCGGACCGCGCGGCGGCATCGGGAATCACCTTGAACACGAGCGAATCGATGTAGGGCTTGCCCGCGTCCCAGTAATCCGGATTGCGCTCGTAGACGATGCTCGCGCCGCGCGCCCATGACTTGAAGCGGAACGGCCCGGTGCCGATGGGCGCATTGTTGTGCGGGTTGGTGAGCGGATCACCGTTCGCATACAGATGTTTCGGCACGATCGGCGATTCGCCGGCGGACAGCGCCTTCAGCAGATACGGCGCGGGCTTCGACAATTCGATGATCGCGGTGCGCGCATCGGGCGTCGATACGCGCGTCACGTTGGCGAAGGTGCTGCGTCCGCGCGGATGAATCGATTTCAACAGTTCGATGGAGAACGCGACATCCGCCGACGTGAACGGCTCACCATCGTGCCACTTCACGTTCTGACGCAGCGTGAACGTGTATTTCAGGCCGTCCGGGCTCGCGTTCCATGCGGTCGCGAGTTGCGGCTTCGGTTTGAGATCGAAGTCATAGGCGAGGAGGCCTTCGAGCACCTTGGAACTTGCGACGAGCGCGGGTCCTGTCGTCTGAAAGATGGAGACGAGCACGGGCGGCTCGGGGTTGATCAGCATGTTGAGCGTGCCGCCGCGTTTAGGCGTTGCGTCTTGCGCGTATGCGAGCGGAGACAGGCCGGCGGACGCGAGCGCCACGCCCGATGAAACCAGAAAATCGCGTCGGTTGAAGCCTGCCATGTCTTGCCGTTCCTATTTGTTCGTTGTTCGACGACGGCCTGTGATGCGCCGCAGCGAGCACGATAAAACGGCGGCGCGCGCGCGTGAACGAACGGTTACGCATAAGAAAAGCATGACGCTTCGAAAAGCATGTGACGCTGTAAGCGATAACGAATCGCAACGATAAGAACGGCGCCTCAGCAGCCCTGGATGATGCGGGTCAGGCCGACGTCGGTTACTGGCTTGGTGACGTAACCGTCGAATTCCGCGATTTCGTCTTCTTCGAGATCGACTCTACCCGTTACCGCGACGATGCAGGCGTGCGTCGAGCTTCCTGCCGAGCGGATGTATTTACACAGGGTGAGACCGTCGATATCGGGCAGGCCGATGTCCATGAAAATGGCGTCGTATCGGGTTTCGGCGGCGAGGCGCAGCGCGACGCCGCCGTCATGAGCGAGGTGCGATTGATGACCGAGAGAAACGGCAAGCGCTGCAAACGCCTCGGCCGAGCCGACGTCATCCTCGACGAATAGAAATAGCATGTCGTCCTCGAAAAATGATCGTAGCTTGTCTGTAAAGGGCGTTGCGCCTGAATCGTCATCGCTGATGGTTCGCGTGATGTCGACGCCGGCGCGTCAGGCCGGTGCAGAGCCGCTGAATGTTGACAACTTCCGAGCATGGGCCGTGCCCGCGTCATCTTTGGCTCGCTCGGCTGACGGCGGCGGCAGAGGATGTTCATTGGTCTGCGGGTCCTTTCGTCCGCTGGCGCGATGCTGCCAAGCGTTTACCGCTTATTTTCGCGGCTTGCAGCGTGTGAATCTCGCTTTGTGCGAGTCCGCGTGCTTATCCATCAATTTTGGGTACGACGGTTGCGTTCTATATAGCGAGCGCCGCGTGCTCTCCGCGTTGGGCGGGCTCATGCACGCAATCGGTGAAAACGGGTCAATTTCGCAATCGCTCCATGCCACCCGATGGCAGGCGTGCTCCGACCCGCCGTATCAGAACGCCTTGTCGATCCCGACGCACTCGCGGGATCTCTTTTTATCCGGTAGCAGGAGCGTCGGTTCCATGAAACTTCGTGTTGGCTTCCAGTTGACCTATGCCTGCACACAGGCGACGCCTGCTGTGCTGATGATGAACACGCACCCATCGATGGCGCAAAACGTGTTGGAGGCCGATCGCATTTCATTCGATCCGCCATTGTCTTTCACGCACTACTACGATGCATTCGATAACCTTTGCACACGCATCGTCACGCCCTCGCAGGGTCCGCTCATCGTGGCAACCGAAGGGGTGCTCGACGTGCCGGATACGCAGGAGACTTATCCCGCGGACGGCAGTCAGCATCCGGTGGAGTCTTTGCCGGTCGATTGCCTTCAGTTTCTTCTCGGCAGTCGCTACTGCGAAACGGATCTGCTCTCGGACACGGCCTGGAGGCTGTTTAGCGGCGTTCCCGCCGGTCGCGCCCGGGTGCTCGCCATCTGCGATTACGTGCATGGTCATATCAAGTTCGACTATCGCTTCGCCCGACCCACCAGAACGGCATTCGAAGCCCACAGCGAAGGAATCGGCGTTTGCCGGGACTACGCGCATCTGGCTATCGCGCTGTGCCGCGCCATGAATATTCCCGCCCGGTATTGCACGGGCTACATCAGCGATGTCAATCTCCCGCCGCCCTACGCGGATCAGGATTTCTGCGCATGGTTCGACGCCTACCTCGGCGGCACGTGGCAAACCTTCGATCCGCGCAACAACGCACCGCGCACGGGCCGGGTGCTCATGGCGCGTGGCCGTGACGCGGCCGACGTGCCGATCAGCATGACTTTCGGAGACGCCGATCTGATCAAGTTCAAGGTCATTTGTGAGCCGCATGAATAATCCCCGGGCTTGTCGCGCCGCTTCAATCTTTCCAGGCCCACAATGAAGACCTTCCACTGCACCGCTTGCGGCCATCTGATCTTCTTCGAAAACGTTCAATGCGAACGCTGCGGCATGTTGCTCGGTTTTATCCCTGAATCAGGTGAGATGAGCGCGTTCGTCAAGGAAAGCGCGGGTCGTTGGAGGGCACAGCTCACGGGCGACGGTGCGCTTTACAGGCCGTGTCATAACTACGCCGTCGAGAAGGTATGCAACTGGATGATCCCGGTTGAATCCGACAATCGGTTCTGTCAGTCGTGCCGCCTCACCTCCGTCATTCCGAATCTCAGAGCGCGTCGACGTAAAGGTTATTGGTCGAGATTGGAAGCCGCGAAGCGCCGCTTGCTCTACACGCTGGCCGTCCTGGGACTGCGGATCGAGACGCGCGAACAAAATCCCGAAACGGGTCTGCAATTCGAGTTTCGCGAGAGTCTTCGTGATTCAAAGGTCACGACGGGCCACGACAACGGTCTTATCACCATGAACATCGCCGAGGCCGACGATCTTCGACGGGAGCGAGTGCGCATTGCGTTAGGGGAACCGTATCGGACTTTGCTCGGGCACTTCAGGCACGAGATAGGACACTACTATTTCGACCGGCTGGTGGCGGGCACGAAGCATTTGCGAACGTTCAGGGCGCTGTTCGGCGATGAGCGCATCGACTATCGCGATGCGCTGAAAACGCACTATCGGAACGGCGCACCGGCGGATTGGGGAAAGGCGCACGTCAGCGCTTATGCCACCATGCATCCCTGGGAGGATTGGGCCGAGACATGGGCACATTATCTACATATGGTGGACACGGTCGGCACGGCTCGGGCATGCGGAATCAGTATCGATCCCGAGAATTTAAGCGAGCCCGACGCAGTGGATCGAGCGAAGTCCTCTTCGCCGTCCTTCGATGAGCTCATCAAACAGTGGTGTCCCCTCACCTATGCGATGAACAGCCTGAATCGAAGCCTGGGCATGCCCGACCCTTATCCGTTCACGCTCGCACCGGTAGCCGTTCAGAAACTCGAATTTGTACATCGCGTAATCGATGCACAAAGGACGGCTGTATAAGCGGATAGTTTGGAGAGGCGAAACCGGCGGACAGCGCCGGCATCGAACCAGCAGCCGGATGCGTGCCCGCGGTCGCCCGAGTCCTGTCGACGGAGCCCTTTAAAGCAGCGAGACTGAACGGCTACTTCTTCTTTTGAGCACTCGTCAAACCCGTGGTCCTGGGAACGGGGACCTTGAAGGGATCGGCGACTGGAGAAGAGATTTTCTTCGGTTGCTTGGGCTTTTTCGCCTCGCGATTACCACGTAATTGACCCTTTGCCATTTTTCCACCCCTGTTCGGCGACCATGAACAGGTCGCTCTATCGGCCATTTTGGACCTGTTCGCGGTTGCTGTCGCGATCTATTTCGAGAGTTGGCCGCATACCGTGCAAACGCGGCCTTTACATGAACGATCCGACGATTGTCCTTGCTTTGTCGGTTCATTCGGCGCACCCTTGCGCGGCCGGCCGCATCGCTGCGAGTGAATGAAGTTTCGTGGGCGGTCGACATCATGTCCAGGAAATCCGCGTAGGACGCTGCGCGCGAAAGGGCGCCTGACGCCCCTTTTTCTTTTTCGTCGTGCATCGAAGCCTCTGTGTCAACGACCTCCTTCTTATGGGCATCAATATGCAAAAGCAACCCTCGGTCTACCCCGCTACGCAGTTCAGAAAGCCGGAAGTTTCGATAACCCAGAAAGCGCGAGCCGAGTCCTTGCGGCAAGCGGATTTGGATCGCGCCGAAAAGCGGCTTCGGGACGATGCGCGCATCGATGTCAACGCTGCGAAATGGCGTTACGTCTGTACGGGCAGTTAGGCGAGAAAAGAATAGAAGTTGGCTCTGCCGATACCGAGCCGATTCATCGTACCAATCGGTTGCTCTTTCGGTCGTCGACGTCAACATTGATGCGCCGCAAATTGGCCGCAACAAGCAGTATTCAGCCACGCGCGATATCAGAACGCTCACCTGACAATACCGCGCAGATCGGCGTATCTTTACTTCCCAGCGCACTTCCCGGGCTTGCCGCCGTCCGCGTGCGAGGGCAATGTCCATCGTCCAGTGCGTTTGAACAACCTCGTCAAAAGGGAGATTCACAATGAATGCACGAAAACCACTCGCCGTGGCGGCCAGCATCCTCGTGATCGCCGCATCGTTCAACTTGGGAATCGTGAGCGCCTACGCCCAGAGCAGCGGCGCCGCATCGGCGGCACCGGCCGCGCCGAGCGCGAAATCGACCAAAGCGGCCAACAGGCAGCTCGCCAAGGATGTGCGCAAGAGCCTCACCAAGGTAAAGGGTTTGAGTACATCGAACATATCGGTTCGTGCGAACGGCGGCGCTGTGACGCTCGCGGGCACCGTCCCCGATGCCGCGCAAATCGACCAGGCAACCGAAGCGGCCAAGGCGACGGCCGGGGTGACGTCCGTCAGGAACGCGCTGACGATCCGCGAAATCGGGCAATAAGTCAGGCCTGCTTCGCCACGTGGATCGGCAACGAGAATTCATGCCGGTCCACGGCGGATAACGATGCGGCATGTCTCTGCGGAGCTTGATGTCGCTGGGCGTATCAATGCCTTCCGAAACATGTCTTGAACCGGGAACATTGGCGATATAGTGACTCGCAAAGCGGCAGACTCGCTGTACTGGCTCGACCGCGTGACATTCCTCCAACGAGTGCCCTGTCATGAAAACGATCCTTTCCCTTCTCGCGGCGACCGCGCTCTGCATCGCCCCGCTCGTAGCCAGTGCGCAGCAAAACGTTCGTATAGGTGTTTCCGCGCCGCTCACGGGCATGGGCGCGGCCAATGGCAAGGACATCGAAAACGGCGTGCGTCTGGCTGTGGAAGAGGCGAACGCTCAACACATGAACATCGGCGGACAGCCGGTTCAGTTCGAGCTTGCTTCCGTCGATGATCAGGGCGATCCGCGCATCGGCGTTCAGGTGGCGCAGAAGCTCGTCGACGACGGCGTCGTGGCCGTGGTCGGCTACTACAACTCAGGCGTGGCACTTCCTTCCTCGCCGATATTCGCGCGCGCGGGCATTCCGCTGATCGATCCGGCGGCAACGAATCCGGCCATCACGCGGCAGGGGTTGAACAATGTGTTTCGCATCATCGCGACCGACACGCAGAACTCCGGCAACGCCGGCACGTATGCCGTCAACGTGACGAAAGCCAAGCGCATCGCCGTGATGGACGACCGGACCGCCTTCGGACAAGGCGCGGTCGAGGAATTCAAGAAGGCCGTGAAAGCGGCCGGCGGCCAGATCGTATCGGAGGAATACACCAACGACAAAGCCGTCGAATTCAACGCGCAACTCACGAACATCAAAGCGGCCAACGCCGATCTTCTGTATTTCGGCGGGCTCGACGCGCAGGCGGGCCTGATCGTCAAGCGCATGAAGCAGCTCGGCATACGCGCACAGTTTGTCGGAAGCGGCGGGATCGCCGATAGCGTCTTCATCAGTTCCGCGGGAAGCGCGGCGGAAGGCGCAATGGCCTGGGAATACGGCCGGCCCGTCGATTCCTTACCCGAAGGCCGCGCGTTCGCGGAGAAATTCAAGAAACGCTTCGGCGCGGAAACGCTGACCTATGCGCCATTCGCCTATGACTGCGCGTGGCTTGCCATTACCGCGATGAAACAGGCGAATTCCGTGAAGCCTGCCGTGTTCATGCAGACTCTCCGTACGATTCAATACAACGGTATCACCGGACATATTTCATTCGATAAATACGGAGATCTGAATAACCCGACATCGACGCTTTATCAGGTGAAGTCGATGAAATGGCAACCGGTGACGACCATCGGCGCGGAGAAGTAAAGAAGGTCGCCGCATGTAGCAGTTTTATCGACCTTCGACGACCGGTATGCACAGCTTTATCCACAGAATCTGTGGATAAAGTGGTTGTCATTAGACGGCCGCGCTGCCTAATCCTTCGCTGACGGCCATTCGTTCTCGAAGACGCATTCTTCGATGGAACGGCGCTTCGCCCAATGCTCGGTCTCGAGCATCGGTGCATCGTAGAAGTGTTCGACATGTCCCACGCAGAGAATCGCGATGGGTCTCGCGCCCACGGGCATACTCAACAACGCGGCGACTTCCTGGGGATCGAACAGGGAAACCCAGCCCATTCCGAGTCCTTCCGCGCGTGCGGCGAGCCACATGTTCTGGATCGCGCAGGCTACCGAAGCGAGGTCCATTTCGGGAAGTGTGCGCCGTCCGAATACATGGTTCTCGCGGCCGTCCATCAGGGCCATGACGAGCACCTCGGCACAGTCACGCAGGCCCTCCACCTTGAGTCGCATGAACGAATCGCGCCGCTCGCCGAGGGCATCGGCTGTGAGCAGGCGTTCTCGTTCGACAGCGTCCCGCAACTGCGCACGACGGTGCGCACACGTGATGCGCACGATGCGCCAAGGCTGCATGAAGCCGACACTCGGCGCATGCAGCGCCGCGTCGATGAGCCGCTGCATGACGGGCGGCGCGATGGGGTCGCTCACGAAGTGACGCATGTCGCGACGCTCGTGAATGGCGCGGTAGACCGCTTCGCGATCCGCCTCGCTGAATGCTTTTTCCATGGATTTCGGCGAAGGTTCAACTCGTGGACAAGCATGATACTGCGGGGGCTTTGGAACTCGCCCGAGAAGCCTTCCCACGCGGTGTGGCACTCAACCTGCTTGTCCTACAAAAGCCGCCAAATCGCAGCCGAACATTGATTCGCCCCGCTATTAGCGATACCTTTACATCCATCCTGGTCGTCGAATCCCGTCAACGCGTGGAGAACCGTTTCGTGAAGAATGCGTGGGTTTTCTGCTGCATCGTTGCCTCGAGCGCGATTGTCGGCGGATGCGGCAAAGGGGGATCGCAAAACGCTACGGAGGCATCGGGCGCATCCGCGAGCCAGGCGCCGGTCCAGCCGGCGCAGGGCGCGAGCGATATACCCTCCGCATCCGGTGCGCTGGGCGCTATCGCCAAGGCGCAGCTACCCGGCGAAGCAGCGGAGACACTGCGGCTGATCAAGGCGGGCGGCCCGTATCCTTTTAGCGAGGACGGCGTCGTGTTCCGCAACAGTGCGCTCTTGCTGCCGAAGCATCCGCGCGGCTACTACCACGCATACACGGTCCGCACGCCCGGCTCGACCGATCGCGGACAGCGCCGGATCGTATGCGGCGGACCGCGCGGGCAAACCGGCGAGTGCTATTACACCGACGATTACTACGTCAGCTTCAAGCGCATTGGGGAATGAGGACTAGCGGGCGCGGCAAACCGCGGACCGTGCCAACACACTTCCGCGGCGCGCCGCCGATCGAGAACCCTCGTTCGTCCGCCGAAGCCGATCATCGCTCCACAGGCCCGTCACTCGCGTCGCGTGCATACCTCATGCAAGGTGTTCAACCGCCGCACCGGCTCGACGACATAAGGATTCGTCTCATCCCACGCGTAGCCGGCCAGCACCGCGCTGATCATTCGGCGTATCGCCGGCGTCTGCTCGCGCGCAAAGATGATGTCCTGCAGCTTCCCTGTGTACCAGTTCTCGACGAAGGCGCGAAACGTGTCGATGCCCTTGCGCAGCGGCCAGTCGTATTGCGCCTGCCAATCGACGACCTCGCCGTTCAACTGACGCTTCAGCGTCTCGGCGGCGAGATGCGCCGATCGCAACGCGATCGTCACGCCCGACGAAAACACGGGGTCCAGAAACTCGCCCGCATTGCCGAGCAGCGCGTAGCCGGGACCATGCAGCCGCTCTACGTTCGCCGAATATCCGCCGATATGACGCACGGGCATTAGAAAAGGCGCATCGCCGATCAGACGATTCAGCGTCGGTTCGCTGCGGATCAACGCACGGAGCTTCGCCTCGCGCTGCGCTTCGGGCACGTCGAGAAACGCCGCTTCCGCCACGCATCCGACGGAGGAACGTCCGTTCGCCAGCGGAATCATCCAGTACCACACGTCACGATGCTCGGGATGCACGGCGACGGTGATCTTGCTGCGATCGTGCGCATCGACAGGAATGCCGTCACGCACGTGCGTGAAGATCGCGGCGCGCGTCGGCATGCGCGTGGGCGCTTCGAGGTTCAAGAGACGCGGCAGCACGCGGCCGAAACCGCTCGCATCGAGCACGAAGCGCGCGTGCACCTGGTATCGAGTGCCCGCCTCGTCGGCAACTTCGAGCACGGGCGCGTTCCCGGTTTTCATCTCGAGCACCGTATGGCCGAAACGCACTTCGGCGCCCTGCTTCGCCGCGCGACGGATCAGCAGATCGTCGAACACCGCGCGCTCGACCTGGAATGTCGTGCCCCAGCCGTCTGAATGCTTGTCGCGGAAATCATAAGCCGACGCCTGATTGCGATGGACGAAGTGCGCCCCGTTCTTGTACTGAAAGCCGGCTTCCACGATGTCCTGCAACATGCCGGCCTCTTCGAGATACGCCATGCTTTGCGGCAAGAGACTCTCGCCGATCGAAAAGCGCGGAAAGTGCTGCCGTTCGAGCACGAGCACCGAACGCCCCGCTTTTCGCAGCAACGCCGCGGCGACCGCGCCCGAAGGGCCGGCTCCGATGATGGCGACATCGACGGAGGCATTCATTGAACATTCCTTATTCATTGCTATTCCCTTGAAGCGGACTTCGAACCGTAGGGCAAATACGACGTTTGCGCGACGAATCAGCGATTACAATCGAGCCGCCTCGTATCAAAGATTCAACTTCTACTTCATTACCGGATTCAATTGTGCAGAACACCGAATCATCCAGCGTGCCGTTCGTTTCTGAAACGGCGTTCGGCGTCTGGTTCCTGCGCACGCATACGTGGGAACATCATGTGCTGCGCGTCGCCATCAACGACCTCAAAGGCCTGATCGACGGCCCGCTGCCCGTTCGTCCCACGATCGTCGATGTCGGCTGCGGCCAGGGCATTTCATTTCGCCTGCTTGCAAAAGCGTTCACACCGCGACGGATCGTCGGCATCGATTTCCACGAGCCATCGCTCGCGCTCGCCGCGAAAGCCGCGCAAGCCTGCGAAGACAATGCCGACACCGCCGCCACACGCATCGAAGTGCTGCATGGCGACTGCGCGAATCTGCCGCTAGGCGATGCCAGCACGGATATCGTCTTCTGCCATCAAACGTTTCATCATCTCGTCGAGCAGGAACGCGCGCTCGCCGAGTTCCGCCGCGTGCTCAAGCCCGGCGGCGTACTACTGTTCGCCGAATCCACGGACGCGTACATCAAGTCCTGGGTCATCCGGCTGCTATTCCGTCATCCGATGCACGTGCAAAAGAGCGCGGACGGCTATCTCGACATGATCCGCAACGGCGGCTTCAGCTTCGATTCCCGCAACGTGTCGCTGCCCTACTTGTGGTGGAGCCGCGCGAAGGACTTCGGACTGCTGGAGCGCATCGGCCTCTATACGCCGAAGCCCGGCAAGCGGCGCGAGACGCTTGTCAATGTCGCGGCCGTCAAGAGCGGCTGAGTGCGAAGCGCGGCGCGCCATTCGACGTGCGCGCCGCAGCCCGGTCCCGCGTTACTTCTTCAGCGTCACTACTTCGCCCTTCAGCGCGACGCCTGCGACAATCGCACCCGCGCCGCAAGTGAACTCCGTCGCGCTTTCGCGCTCGACGTTGCGGTAGTTGCTCCTGATGTTGATGACCGCATTGCCGCCTTCCTTGCGCACGCGGTCCTGCAACTCCAGCACCGCCGACAGAAACACGTGCTGGCACGCCGTCTCATCGCTCTTGCCGAACGCGTTGGTCTTCTTGTTCGTTGCGAATTCACCGAACGATTTCGCGACGCCGGGATGCGGCTGTCCCGCGAAATACAGCGGTATGTCCTGATCGACCTTGCCGCCTTCGCTCTTCAGTGCGGAGTCGACGGAATAGTTCGCGACCGAATCGCGCGCGAACGCGTGCGACGACAGCAAGCACGCGAATACCGTCGCGCAGATCATCTGACGCTTCATGATGTTGATCCTCCTGGTTATGTACTTATTGGGCGTCGAGCTGCACGACATCGCCGCGCACGGCGAGCGTCGAGCCGTTGTTGCTCGCCCCGCACGTGAACTCCTTCGATGACGACGTTTCCGTGTGCTGGAAGCGCGTCGTCACGTTGACGACTGCGTTCGCCTGGTGCGCGCCCGCATAGTCGCGCAACTGCTGAAGCGCCTTGCCGAGCGCCATGTTGCACGTCGCTTCCTGACCGCTCATCTCGCGCGGCAGACGCACGCGCACTTCCTTGGTTTCGATCAGCTTCTTCACGTTCGCATGGGACTCGTCGCTGAAATACAGCGCCACGCCCTGCTTGTTTTGCGCGAGCACGTCGGCAGGCATCGGCAGCGAGCGGATCTGCGTCGTGCATCCGGCTTGCGATATCACGATGCCGGCCATCACGCCGAGGACGATTCTGGTTCTCATTCTTGGGTCACTCTTGGTTGCTTTTGAATCACGCCCGTCATTGCACCGACGGGCACCGGTCAAACATTCCTGAAGACCACGGCCGCGCAGCTTCCGCCAAAGCCGAAGGACACCGACATCGCGCGGTCGATGCGCGCCTCGCGCGTGGTCTGAACGAGCGGCATATCGCGCACGAGCGGGTCGGGCGACTCGACTATCCCCGTTCCCGCGATGAAACCATCGCGCATCATCAGCAGCGTGTAGATCGCTTCGTGCGCGCCGCACGCGCCGAGCGGATGCCCCGTCATCGCCTTGGTCGACGAGAACGGCGGCACCTGCGCGCCGAACACGTCGCGCAACGCGCGCAGTTCTTCGGCATCGCCGAGCGGCGTGGACGGTGCCTGCGTATTGATGTACTCGGGCCATTCGTCGATGTCGCCCGCTTCACCGAGCGCCATGCGCAATGCCCGCGCGATGCCGCCGCTGTGCGGCGACACCATGCCCGCACAGTCGGTGGCCTCGCCGAAGCCCGCCAGTTCCGCGTAGATGCGCGCGCCGCGCGCCCGCGCATGATCGAGCGATTCGAGCACCAGCACGCCCGCGCCGGAGCCCATCACGAAGCCATCGCGCGCCGCGTCGTAAGGACGCGAGGCGCGCGCCGGGGTGTCATTGAAGCCGCGCGAGAGCGCATGCATCGCATCGAACATCAGCGTCATGTTGTCGTGCAGCGCCTCGCTGCCGCCCGCGAGCACCACGTGCTGCCTTCCGGTCTGGATGAGCTGCATCGCCTGCCCGATCGCCAGAGCGGACGTCGTGCACGCCGACGAAGGCGAATACGCGACGCCCTCGATGCCGAAGGTCTGCACGACGTTCGCCGACGCGGTGCTGCTCATCGCGCGCGGCACCGTGTACGGCGGCGTTCTGTCCATGCCGTGCGCCCGCACCGCGGCGATCGCCGCGTCATATTCCGCCATCGCGCCGACGCCCGAGCCGATAACCGCGCCCGTCTTCGGCGAGCGCAGCGTGGCGTCGTCGAGCCGCGCATCGTCGATGGCCTTCTTCGTCGCGTGACACGCGAAGCGCGCCGTGTCGCCCATGAAGCGCTCCAGCTTGCGGTCGAACGGCGGCTCGTGAGCGACCGACGCCACCGCCGCGACCTGCGAATGAAAGCCGCGCTCGCGCCACGCGTCGATGCGCGTCACGCCGCTTTTACCTTCGCGCAATGCCTGGCTCACCGCATCGAGCGAATTGCCGAGACACGAGACGATGCCCATGCCCGTCACGACGACGCGCCGCATGACCCGCGTCCCGCTCATCGACCGCGCCGGAAAATCAACGACGTATTGATGCCGCCGAACGCGAAGTTGTTGCTCATCACGTATTCCGCGTCGATCGCCCGTGCTTCGCCCCTGATGTAATCGAGCGGCGCGCACGCGGGATCTATCTCGGTGAGATTGAGCGTCGGCGCGTACCAGTTGCGCTTCATCATCTCGATGGTCCACCACGCCTCGATTGCACCGCACGCGCCGAGGGTGTGCCCGACATAGCTCTTGAGCGAACTGATCGGCATGCGCTCGCCGAAAATCTGTGCGGTCGCCTGGCTTTCCGCGACATCGCCGCGATCAGTCGATGTGCCGTGCGCGTTCACGTAGGCGATCGCCTGCGCGTCGAGCCGCGCGTCTTCCAGTGCGAGTCGCATCGCGTGCGCCATCGTGCTCGCGGTCGGCTGCGTGATGTGCGCGCCGTCCGAGTTGCAACCGAAGCCGACGATCTCCGCGTGAATCGTCGCGCCGCGCGCCTTCGCGTGTTCGTATTCTTCGAGCACGAGCGTCGCCGCGCCCTCGCCGACCACGAGACCGTCGCGTTTCGCATCGAACGGGCGCGGCGTGAGCTGCGGCTCATCGTTGCGCGTGCTCGTCGCGTAGAGCGTGTCGAACACGGCGACAGCCGGCCCCGAGAGTTCTTCCGCGCCGCCCGCGAGCATCATCGTCTGCTTGCCCGTCGCGATGGTTTCGTACGCAAAGCCGATCGCCTGGCTGCCCGACGCGCACGCCGACGACGCCGGGATGACACGTCCCTTCAGATCCCAGAACAGGCTCACGTTGACGGCGGTCGTGTGCGGCATCATCTGCACGTAGCTGTTCGACGTGACGTCGGTCATCGAGCCGGTGTTGAGCATCGTGCCGAACGCGCGGATCGGCGCGACCGAGCCGGACGACGAACCGTATGCCACGCCCATGCGCCCGTCGCCGATCGACGCGTCGCCGGCAAGGCCCGCGTCCGCGAGCGCGAGTTCGCTCGCGCGCACCGCATACATGGACACGAGACCCATCGAACGCGTCTTCTTGCGCGGCCAGTCGGCGGGCTGCGCGAACGCGGGCAGCGGACACGCGAGACGCGTATGCAGCGCTTCGAAGAAGTCCCATTCGTCGATGCGGCGCACCGCGTTGCGGCCCGCCTTCAGCCCGCACTCGACATCGCTCCAGCAATCGCCCAGCGCGGTGACGCCGCCCATGCCCGTAATGACGACTCGTTTCATCAGATCATCCCGCCGTTCACGCCGATCACCTGGCGCGTCACATACGACGCCGCATCCGACATCAGGAAGCCGACCACGGCCGCCACCTCGCCCGGCTGGCCGACGCGGTTCATCGGCACTGTCTTCAGTACCTGCTCGACCGGCACGTCGTCCAGCATGCCGGTCTCGATCAGCCCCGGCGCCACGCAATTCACCGTGACCTTGCGCGACGCGAGCTCGACGGCGAGCGCCTTGGTCGCGCCGATCAGCCCGGCCTTCGCGGCGCTGTAGTTGACCTGGCCGCGATTGCCGATCACGCCCGACACCGATGCGATCGTCACGATGCGGCCGCCCTGCTTCGCGCGGACCATCGGCATCGTCAGCGGATGGATCACGTTGTAGAACGCGTCGAGACCGGTTTCGATCACGACGTCCCAGTCTTCCCCGGTGAGCGCGGGGAACGCGGCGTCGCGCGTCACGCCCGCGCTGCACACGATGCCGTAGTACGGGCCGTGGGCGGCGACGTCTGCTTCGAGCGCCGCGCGGCAGGCGGCGCGGTCGCGCACGTCGAACTGCATGACGCGCGCCGAGCCGCCCTGCGCGGCGATGCCCGCGGTCACCGCCTCGGCTTCGGCGCGGCCCGTGCGGCAATGCACGGAAACGGCGAACCCGTCCGCGGCCAGTTGATAAGCAACGGCGCGGCCGATACCGCGGCTTGCGCCCGTTATGAGAACTCGACGGCTCATGCGCTCACGCTCCCTTCGATGAACGTCTGAAAATCATGCGGCTGAAATACTTTGATGACGGCATCGGCATAACGCTCGCCGTCATGCTCGATCGTGCATTCATACGCACCGTGGCCTTCCTCGCTGCGCAGCACTTCGCGCACGCGGATCACGAGCTGCGCGCCGCGCGCGAACGCGCTCGCGTGCGCCTGATAGCTGCGCGTACCCAGCAGCAAACCGGGGCGCGCCCGCCCGCCCGCGCGCATCGCGCACAGCGAAACGTGCGCGGCCACGCTCTGCGCCATCAGTTCGATGCCGATCCACGCCGGCATCGCGCCGCGCTCGTCCGCATACCATGCGTCGGGCCGCACGCTCGCGTGCGCCGTCAGCGTCTCGTCGCCGTACGACGTGACGGCCTCTATCAGCAGCATCGTGCCGCGATGAGGAATGATCGATTCGATCGGCGGAAAGGTCGTGTTGTTCGTGTCGCTGATAGTCATAATCGTCAACCCGCCAGAACCAGGCTGACATTGCTGCCGCCGAATGCGAACGAATTGCTCATCACATGGCGCGTGCCCGCCGGGGCGAGGCGGCGCTCCGTCTCGACGAGGTCGAGAACGGGCAACGCGGCATCGGCTTCGCCGTCCCAGCGATGCAGCGGCAACGTCACGTCATCGCGCGCGAGCGTGAGCCACGCGAAGCCGAGCTCCGTCGCGCCCGCCGCCCCGAGCAGATGGCCCGTGAACGGTTTGGTGCCGCTTGCAGGCACGCCGTCCGGAAACACGCGCGCCATCAGATGCGCTTCCATTTCGTCGTTCTTGCGCGTGGCCGTCGCGTGCATGTTCACGTAACCAATGTCGGCGGGCGTCACGCCCGCATCCGCCAGCGCCGTTCGCAGCGCCGTTTCGCCGCCGACGCCTTGCGGATCGGGCGCCGATACGTGATACGCGTCGCTCGATTCGCCGACGCCGGCAAGACGCACGGCGCCTTCGTCGCGCGTCATGAGAAACACCGCCGCACCTTCGCCGACGTTGATGCCGTTGCGGTTGCGGCTCATCGGATTCGTGCGCGCGAGGCTGACCGAATCGAGCGACGCGAAGCCCTGCACGGTGAGCTCGCACAGCGTGTCGACGCCGCCGACGATCAGCGCGTCGCACAGATTCAGTTGCAGCAGACGGCGCGCGGCCGCGAACGCCTTCGCGCTCGACGTGCACGCGGTCGATACCGTGAACGCCGGACCTTGCACGTTCAGCGCGGCCGCCGCGAACGGCGCGGCCGTGCCGATTTCCATCTGCCGATAGTCGAAGTTGTCAGGAAAAGCGCCCGTCTTCGTGCGATGCGCGAATGCCTCTTCCGCCGCGCCGACGCCCGACGTGCTCGTGCCGAGCACCACGCCGATGCGCGCGGAGCCGTAACGCTCGCGCGCCGCCTCGATCTCGGCGCGGATGCGTTCCAGCGCCGCGAGCAGCAGGCGGTTGTTGCGGCAATCGAAGCGTTCGAGTGCCGCGGGCGGCGCGATGTCGAGCGGCGCGAGTACGCGGCCGACGAACGCGTCACCGGTTCTCATGGGCATCGGTCCCATGCCCGGCGATTGTGATGCGGCGAGCGCGGACACGATTGCATCGGTGTCGTTGCCGAGCGCGTTGATCATGCCGAGCGCATGCAGATACACAGACGGCAGCGTCATGCGTGTTTTCTCCCTTCGGTTGGCATGCCCATCGGCGCGAGCAGCACCGCCACCAGAATGCCGAGCGTGAGGGTGACGCCGAAGCTCTTCAGCGCGGGCATGGCGCTCATGCCGAGCATGCCGAACGACAGCAGCGTCGTCGCGGCCGAAAGCAGCACGCCGGTCCAGACCGCGCCGAGGTCGGCACCGTCACGCAGGCACCCTTCGCGCAGAAACACCGCGTAATTCGCGCCGACGCCGAGCACCAGCATCAGCGCGAGGCAGTTGAACAGATTAAGCGGCACGTGCGCATAGCCGAATGCTGCGAGCGTGACGCCGACGGCGAGCAGCACGGGCAGGATGATCGCGATGCCGCCGCGCAGGCGATAGCGCGCGATCACCAGCACGAGCACGAGCAGCAGCGCGCCGCCGAGCCACATGCCGCTATCGACGCGATATTCGCCGAACAGCTTCGACACGCTCGCGGCCTTGTCGACGAACGCGACGCCTTCCATCGCGTGCGCGGTCGCGATCAGCGCGGGCAGATTCTGCGGCGTCACGCGGCGCGGCATCACGATGGCCGCGTAGCCGCGCTGCCCGTTTGCATCGACCGCGCCAAGCCACAAATGGGCGAAGGGCCTGGACCAGCGCGCCGCGAGCCAGCGCTCGACGGTCAGCGGCTGCCCGTCCGATTCCGCGAAGGAGCCGATCCATGCGTCTGCGATGTCGTCGCGAAAGCCAGCCTGCAGCAGCGTCGCGCGCATGGCGGCGGGATCGGCGAAGACGTGTCGGGCGAGCAGCGCGCGGTCTTCGCCCTGACGCCGCGCCGACGGCACGAACTGCGTGACCGAGCGCCAGCCATCCACCGACTGATCGCCCGGCAGCGCGTCGAGCTTCGCACCCAGCGCTTCCGCGCGTTCCAGCACGCTGTCCTGCGTGGCGCCCTGCACCACGAAGAACTGCGCGGTGTTGTCGATGCCGACCGCGTCGCGCACCTGATTTTCCTGCGCGACGAGGGCCGGATCGCGCTGGATCAGCAGATGGATATCGTCGTCGCTCGTGAGCATCAGCCAGCCCGGCGCGCAGATGGCGACGAGCACGATGGCGACGGCCCACGAACCCTTCCCGCCGATCGCGCGCTGCCAGCGCGCGAGCAGCACTTCCGCGCGCGCGAAAAGACGCCGCTGCGTGGCCTTCGGCCCCTTTCGAATCGATGCGGGCAGCAGGGTGGGCAGCAGCCACATGACCGAGGCGAACGCGACGCAGATGCCCGTCATCGCGAAACAGGCGATCTGCTTGAGCGCGGGAAACGGCGCCCACGCGAGGATCGCGTAGCCGAGCAGGCTGGTGGCGAGCGCCACGGAGAGCGCGGGCCGCACCGAGCGCGCGCCGCGCTTCGCATCCCAGCCGCGCGGCGCACCCAGATAGACGACGAAGTACTGGATCGAATAATCGACGGCCTCGCCGATCAGGCTCGCGCCGAACACCAGCGTCAGCAGATGCAGCTTGCCGAACACGGCCAGCGTGAGGGCCAGCGCGCAGGCGACGCCGAGCGCGGTGGACAGGAAGCCGAGCAGCAGCAGACGCGGCGAGCGAAACACCCACAGCATCAGCAGCGCGATGCCGCACGCGGACGCGATGCCGATCAGATGCACCTCGCGCTCCGAAGCGCGCCGCGCCGACTCCGCATGGAACACGGCGCCCGCCCGCGCGACGGACGCGTCGGGCCATGCGGACCGCAATGACGCCTGAGCCTGCGACACCGCGGACAGCACCGAGCGCTGCACGCGCGACTCGTATGCGGAGCCGTGCAGCGTCGTGTCGACGAGCACGCTCGTCGTGCCGCCGCGATGTGCGACCAGCATGTTGTCTTCGAGATCGAGATTCGATGTCGCGAGCGGCAGATCCGACAGCCAGTGCTCGAGCCAGCCGAACGGATCGTCGGCGAGTTGCGTCGCGAGCGGGCCGCGCACGGGGTTGTAGATGCGCTGCATCAGCGCGTCGCGCAGCGATGCCGCTCCGCCGGACGAGTGCGCGAGCGCGTCGCGGTCGTCGCGCGTCAGCAGGCCGAAGCGATACGGCGCGTAGAGCGCCCCGATTTGCGCGATATCGAACGGCGGCAGCTCCGCCGTCACGGACGCGAACGCGCCGCTCTCCTGCAGCGTCGCGCCGAGCCGCCTGGCGGCGGCCTTCGCGTGATCCGCGTCACGACTCGACACGAGAAACACCGTGCGGTCCCCGAGCGCGTTCGCGAGCTGAGCGACTGCCCTTTCGGCGACGGGATTCGCTTCCGTCGCGGGCAGCAGCGCGAGCAGGTTGGTCTCCAGCGGGGACGGCCCGCTGAAACGATGCGCGCAATACAGCACCGCGACGAGCGTGAGCGCGAGCCATGCGGCGCGAACGCGCCACAGCGAGGTCGCCGGGCGTTGGAAGAGCCGGGATGTCACGGCGCGCTCAGCAAGGTACGTTCCGCGGGCGGCAGATCGTCGGCCGCTTCGCTCTTCGTGAACTCGATGCGCGTGACGTCGCCATTCGCGAGATCGATTCGCAGGCTGCGCAAAAACGCGCCGCCCGTCATGTGCAGGCCCTTGATCGCCTGCGCGAGTTGCGGCTGGTTCGGCTTCAGGCCGAGCGTCCAGTCCGACGCCGAGCCTTCAGCATCGACATCGAACTGCGAGTAGAGCGCGGACAGATCGCCGCCGAGCATCGCGCGCATCATCTTCGATACCTGCGCGACGCCGCGCACGCCTTGCGCGCTTTTCGTGCGGATGCGACGGCCGTTCGCATCGACCTCGGCGACGCCCGCGTCCGTGATGACGTAGGTCGCTGCGTAAGGCGTGTCCACGCGCCAGATCACCCCGCGATCGCGCTCGAACACGAGCATGCCCGTGCTGACGAGCGGCTGTTTCATCGCGGAGAGCGTCTGTGTCTGCGTGAATTGCGCGCGGACGCCCTTCATCTGCGCAAGGCGGGACGTCACTTGCGAGACGAGCGCGGAATTGCCGTTCGCGGCCTGCGCGGGCGCTGCGGCGACCAGCAGCGCGACGAGCAGCGCGCGGAATATCGTCAACGCGCCCATACGCGCTCCAGCTTCTCGAACACCACGGGCGGCGAGACGAACTGCAATTCCTGCGTGGCTGCATCGACGGCGACCTGGATCGTGTAGCCTTTGGTCAGCCGCTGGCCGGTCTCGCAATCGACAAGTTCATAGCCGATCTTCAGCCGGTTCTCGTATTCGAGCAGTTCCGCGCGCACTTCGATGCGCTGCCCGTAGGTCGCGGGACGCACGTATTTCAGATGCGCCTCGACGACCGGCCACACATAACCCGACGCCTGCATCTCGCGATAGTCGTAATCGAACGCGCGTTGCAGCGCCGAACGTGCCGCTTCGAAATACTTGAGATAGTGGCCGTGCCAGCACACGTTCATCGCATCGACGTCGTGAAACTGCACTTCGACGATCGCGCTCGCCTTGAGCGTGCGGGTTTGCATCATCTCAGCCATGACGGGGCTCCTCTGCACTGACATCGACCAGCGCGCATGCTGCGATGCGTGCCGTCAACGCGCGCAGATCGTGCTCGAGCGCGCGGTCTTCGGCGACGAACGGCGAAATCGATGCGATCGTTGCCGCGAATTCGCGCAGCGGCGCGGGCACGGGCGTTTCAGAATCGAGACGCAGACGCAGGTTCAACGCCTGGACGGCGGCTAGCGTATGCGCGGCGGCGACCTGCTCCGTCAGTTCGAGCACGCGCAGGCAGTCGCGCGCGGCAATCGTGCCCATGCTGACCTTGTCCTGGTTGTGCGCTTCGGTCGAGCGTGAGAACACGCTCGCGGGCATCGTGTGCTTGAGCGCCTCGGCCGTCCACGCGGACGCCGATATCTGCACGGCCTTGAAGCCGTGATTGATCGGCGCGCGCGCGTGCGTCGCGCCCGTCAGATTACGCGGCAGGCCGTTGTTGAACTTGTCGTCGACGATCAATGCGAGCTGGCGGTCCATCAGGTCCGCGAGATTGGCGACGGCTGTCTTCAGCGCGTCCATCGCGAAGGCGATATGCCCGCCGTAGAAGTTGCCGCCGTGCAGCACGCGCTCTTCGTCCGGGTCGATCAGCGGGTTGTCGTTCGCGCTGTTCAGTTCGTTCTCGATGTCGCGGCGCATCCACGTGAGCGCGTCGCCCGCCACGCCGATCACGTGCGGCGCGCAGCGAATCGAATAGCGGTCCTGCAGGCGATGGCCCGGCGTGTCGTCGCGGCCCGCGAGATCGGCGCGGATCCATGCGGCGGCTTCGGCCTGGCCCGCGTGCGGTTTCACCGCAAAGATCGTCGCATCGAAGTGCGCGGCGCGGCCGTCGAGCGCCAGCGTCGACAGCGCCGTGAGACGCGCGGCAAGACGTGCGAGATGACGCGCGCGCGCGAATGCGAGACACGCGAGGCCGGTCATCACCGCGGTGCCGTTCATCAGTGCGAGCCCTTCCTTCGGCGCGAGTGCGAGCGGCGTCACGCCGAGCGCGGACCACACGCCCGCGGCATCGCGCAAGGCGCCGTCGAACATCACGTCGCGCTCGCCGACGAGCGCCGCCGCGACATACGACAGCGGCGTCAGATCGCCGCTCGCGCCGACCGAACCTTCCGACGGAATGCGCGGCAACACGCGATGATTGATGAGGTCGGCGAGCCGTTCGAGCAGCACGAGACGCACGCCGGAGAACCCGTACGCCAGCGAATTGAGTCGCGCGGCGATCACGGCGAGCGTCGCTTCATCGTCGAGATATGCGCCCATGCCGCAACCGTGATAGCGCGTGAGCTGCAGCGGCAGCGCTTCGACGAGCGCCATCGGCACATCGACGACGCACGCGTCGCCGTAGCCGGTGTTCACGCCGTACACGGTCTTGCCGGCCGCGAGATGACGGCGCAGGAACGCCGCGCCGCGCTCGATGCGCGCGCGCCAGGCGGGATCGCGATTCAGTGCGACCGGCGTGCGGCGCGTGGCGATCGAGACCACTTCTTCGATCGTCAGGCGTCGGCCGCCGAAAGTCACCGTCTGCACGCGCAGGCCGTCGATCAGATCATGCTCGGACATCGTTCCCTCCGGGCGCTGCGCCTTGCGTCATCGTCTTGCCGGGGCGCGCCCAGAAATCGAAGAAATTGAACCATTGATAGGGTGCCTTGCGGCAATAGTGTTCGAGACGCGACGCATAGCGCTGCGCCCACGCCGCGATGTGCTGGCTGCGCTCGCGGCGCGGCAACGCGATGCGCTCCGCGAACGGCTCGAAGTACAGTCGATGCCGCGTGCCACCGTCCGCATCGCGCTCCTTCAAGCAGAAAAAGAGATAGACCGGACAGCCGAGCGCGTGCGCGAGCACATACGGCCCTTGTGCGAACGGGGCCGTCGCGCCGAGAAAGCGCGCGTCCGTCGTGCGGCCCGATTCGCGCGCGGGCACGCGATCGCCGACGATCACGAGCAATTCGCCCGCGTCGATGCGTTCCTTCATCATCATCGACGTCTCGGGGCCGAAGTCGCTCACCTGCATGAGCCGGCTGGCGAAGTCCGCGTTCGCCGACGACAGCACGCTGTTGAAGCGCTTCGCGTGCTCCGTGTAGACGATGGCCGTCACCTTCGCGCGGCCGTTGCGCACCGCGAGTGCCCGCGTCATTTCGAGATTGCCGAGATGCGCGCCGATCACGAGCGCGCCGCGCCCGCTCGCGACGAGCGCTTCAAACGCGGCGGGCTCGTCGAACACGAGCGCGTCGTCGGCGATGCGGCCCGACCACGCGGCGAACCTGTCGAGCCCCGATTGCGCGAAGGCGAACATCTGCCGGTACGCCGAACGCCAGCCCGGACGCGGCGTGCGCTCGCCCGGCGCGGCGTGCTCCAGATGCGCGAAGTAGCGATGCGACGCCGCCCGTGCAGCGCGTCCCGTCAGCAGGAAATAGCCGACGACCGGATGCAGCCACAGCCCCGTGACGCGCACGCCGCAGAAACGGCAACTGAGCGCGAGCAGCGCCATGCCGAGCCGGCTGCCGCGCTCGGCGACGCGCCACCAGCCGCCCTCGGCCCGCGCGGCGGCGGACGTCTTGCGCGGCATCGCCTTGTGCGCGAGGAGCATCGGCAGACGCAGCAGCATGCCGCATACGAGCCGCGCATGGCTCGCGCTGATGCGCACGTTGTCCCACAGGACGTCGAAGTGCGAGATGCCGTCCGTCGCGTAAGTGACGCGCGTCGGCACGGTGCGGAATGCGAGCCGCCGCCAGTGCAGCCGCACGAGAATTTCGATGTCGAAGTCCATGCGCGTGCCGATTCGCACGCTGTCGATGAGCGCGCAGACCGCATCGAGCGGGTACAGGCGAAAGCCGCACATCGAATCGCGGATCGTGAAAGACAGCGTTTCGATCCATACCCACACGTGCGTCACGTAACGGCCATAGAGACGCGACTTCGGCACGCTCTCGTCGTAGACGGGACGCCCGAGGATCACCGCGCCCGGTTCGGCGCGCGCGGCCGCGAGAAAGCGCGGCACGTCGTTCGCGTCATGCTGGCCGTCGGCGTCGATCTGCAACGCATGCGTGTAGCCCGCGCGCCGCGCCTCGCGCAGGCCCGCCATCACGGCCGCGCCCTTGCCGCCGTTGACGGGCAGACGCAGCAGCGTAATCTGTTCGCCGTATTGCCCGACGATCTGCGCGAGAACCGCTTGCGTGGCCGCGTCGCTGCCGTCGTCGACGACGAACATCGGCAGGCCGTGCACGGCGAGGCGCGAGACGGTGTCGCCGATCGCTTCCTTGTGGTTGTAAATCGGAATGACGATGCAGGTCCGCAGGTTCGCGCCGCTCATGCGTGCTCCCGATAGACGACCACGCCCGACGAGCAGTCGCGCCCGTTCAGCCGATACGCGAACTGCATGCGGCGGCGCGCCGTATCGTGCGCGATCCGCAGGTCGAGCACCGCGCCGGGCGGCACGGGCGCCATGAACTTGAGACGATCGACCGATGCGGTGTCGCGCGTTCCCGCGACATGCTCCGATGCGAGCCGGATGGCCCAGTCGACCTGCACGACGCCCGGCAGGATCGGCAGATCCGGGAAATGTCCGCCGAAATGCGCGAGCGTCGACGGCACGCGCAACTCGTAGCGCAAGTTGTCGCCGTCGCGTGCTTCCGAGAGCAATTCGAAGCCTTCGGCGCGGGTGCCGAAGGCCGCCACGACCGACGCGACGGGCAGCTTGCCGCGCGCATCGACCGGCAGCGCGATCCGAAAGCGCCAGCGGCGCGGCAAGAGCACGACGTCGAAATACGCGGCGAGATGACGGCGCAGCGACTTCGCGAGTGCCACGCGGCCTTCGTCGCGCAACGCGGCGCCGCCCGCATCGCTCAACGCGACCACGGCGCCCACGCGTTCGCGCGATGCGCCCGCGAGCGGCACGACGCACGCCTGCGCTACATACGGATGCAGCGCGAGCCGTGCTTCCATTTCGGGCAGCGACACGCGCTTGCCGTCGAGCTTGATCACGCGGTCGAGGCGGCCTTGCAGGCGAAACCGTCCGTCGTCGTCGAGAAGAATCGCGTCGTCGGTGCGATGCCAGCCGTCGTGGCCCAGATGGGGCGAGCGCACTTCGAGCGCGCCGTCGTTCCCGCGGCGCACGCCGACGCCGCTGAGCGGTCGCCACGCCTGCGTTTCATTCTGCCTGCGCCACGCAATGCCGCCCGTTTCGGTGCTGCCGTAAATCTCGACGGGCGCATCGCCGAACGCCCTCGCGTAGCCGTGCGCCGCGTCGGCCGCGAGCGGCCCGCCCGATGAAAAGAACACGTGCGGCGCAGGCGTCAGTTCCGCGAAACCGGCGAGCGCGGCCCAGCGTACGAGTTGCGCCGGCGAAGACACCACCACGGTCCCGCCGCAGCGCGCGATGCGCGACTGCACTTGCGTCGGTTCCGCGCACACGGCGCGATCGAATGCACGGCCCGCGGCGAGCGGCCACATCACGCGAAACAGCAGCCCGTAAATATGGCGATGCGGGACGCTCGCGAGCACGGTCGCGTCACCGATAAGCGCGCCCCATTCGCGTTCGAGCGTGCGCACTTCGGCATCGAACTGGGCGAGCGTCTTGTGGATCGGCTTGGGCGTGCCGCTGCTGCCGGACGTGTAGAGCGTGAGCGGCGCGCCCGGGTCGATCGGCGCCGGCGGCATGGCGCGCGTGATCGATTCCGTTGCGGCCAGCGCGCGGATGTCGTCATCGGTCAGCATGGCGTCATAGGCGCTCGCGAGATCGGCGAGATAGCCGGGAGCGGAACTCGCGGGAATCACCGGCTCCTTGCCGCACGCAAACAGCGCGAAGAGCGCGCAGGCGAAGTCGAACGGATCGTCGATGCAAAGGGCATAGCGGCGCGCCGGCTGCTCGCGCAGCCACCACACGAGCGCCGCCGTGCGCGCGAGGAATGCCGCATGCGTGATGATGTCGTTCGCGGTCCCGGCGCGGTCGTCGCGGCAGACGGGCGTCTGCGCATCGCGTTGCACGCGCAGCACATCGTGCAGTGCGATCATGCCGCCTCCACGCGCCGCGCGCGCGGCAGAATCACGAGATAGCGCCACGCGATTTCACCGGCGAGCAGCGCGCCGACGAGTCCATACGAGATCGCGCCGTTGTAAAGCGACCATGCCTCGCGCTGCCAGTACAGCGCGGTATAGAGCGAGAACAGGCCGTTCGCGGCGAAGAAGCCGCACCAGATCTGCGTGACGCGGCGCGTATGCACCACGGCGGCGTTACTCAGGTCGGGCGTGCCGATGCGCGCGAACTTCTCGATCATCGACGGGCCGCGCACGAGCGTCGCGCCGAACGCGATCAGCAAGCCGAGATTGACGAGGGACGGATAGATGTGCAGCAGGCGTTCGCTGTCGGTCCACACGATTGCGGCGGACGCGATGCTCAGCATGAACGCCACGATCCAGTCGACGCGCGTGAGCCTGCGCAGCGATACGCTGACCATGCCCGTGCCGAGGCAGCGTTGCATCCAGATCAGCGCGAACAGCAGGCAGCCGGCATAGCGCGGCGCGTTCCAGAACCACGCGCCCAGAATCACCGCCGGATACGCGAGCTTGAGCACGACGTTCAGCGCGAAGCCGGTCCGGCCGCGCGAGTTTGCATCGGCGGCATCGGGGTTCTGCGCACGCGCGGTCTGCGATTGCATCATTCCTGCTCGACGAGCAGCGACTCGACGGCGGCGACCACATCCGCGACCGTGCGCACCGACTTGAATTCTTCCGGCTTGATGCGGCGGCCCGTCATTTCCTGCAGCTTGATCGCGAGGTCGACGGCGTCGATGCTGTCCAGATCGAGCTCTTCGAAGAGATGGGCCTCGGGCGTCACGCGCTCGGGCGCAATCGCGAAGTTTTCGTGGAAGATGGCGCGGATGCGCTCAAGGATCTCGTTCCCGGTCACGGTCATTCCCCTTCTTTCGTGGATCCGTCCACCACATGCGCGAGCTCGCGCTGGCTCGCCACCAGTGCGGCAAGCGTGTTGATCGAACGGAAGTGCTCTCGCGCGTGCTCGTCGTTGGCCGCGATGTTCAGTTGATAGTGTTCGCGCAGCACGATGCCGATCTCGAGCGCGTCGATCGAGTCGAGACCGACGCCTTCGGTTTCGAAGAGCGGCGCGTCGTCGTCGATGTCGCCGGGCTGCATGTCTTCGAGATCGAGGGCTTCGATCAGAAGCCGTTTGATTTCAAGCTTTAAAGAATCCATAGTCGATCAGATGCTGGGTGATGTGGGCTTCGATCGCGCTCGTCACCGTCCGGGCGGCAAGCGCGGGCGGCTCGTCGCGCGCGGCGAGTTCGTCGGCGCGCAGGGGCGCGAGCACGTTCACTTGCATGTGGAACGCGCGTTCGGGCACGTCGTGCCAGCGCATGTCTTTCGTGAACGCGGGCGGATCGCAGTCCATCAGGACGGGCAGGATCGGCGCGCCGGACTGCAATGCCATGTGCGCGAATCCGCGTGAGAACGCGTGCATCCGGTTGCGTGTCGGACTGCGCGTGCCCTCCGGAAAAATGATCATCGTGTAGCCGCGAGCCAGTTGACGCGCGCCCGCGTCGACGAGTTCGACGGGGTCTGCATTGCTCACGTACTCGGCCGCGCGCATCACGCCCCAGAAGAACGGATTGCTCCAGTGCGCGCTCTTCACGACGCAGCATGCGCGCGGCGTGAGCGACAACAGCACCATCACGTCGAGCCAGGTCGGGTGATTGGCGACGACGATGGCCGCGCGCCGCGAGTCGGGCCGGAGCGCGCGCGCGCCATGCACGTCGAGCGTCATCACGCCCACGCGCACGAGCACGGCGACGAGCGCGCGAAAAAACGTGTGAATGATCGCGACGATGATGCGCTGTCTGGAGTCCCGATGCGGCCAGAGTGAGGCGAGCGGGAATACGATCAGCGAGAAGCCGAGTCCGCAGACGCCGAACGCGGCGAATGCGAGAGCCGTCGCGACGAGACGCCAGTGGTATTCAAGCGCCTTCATGCCAGCACCATTGCCACGTGGAGCTCATGCCATGCCATTCGCTCGACGCGCGCGTGTCGAGACAGTGCTGCACGGCCGCGCTTTGCGACGGAAATGACGTGCGCAATGTATCGGCATCGTCGCTGGCCGCATTGCGCGCGCATTCGAGGCGACCGGTTTGCGCGGATGCATCGAGCAGGATCGCAAGGGCGCCGCCATCGACTTCGTCTTCGACCGGGCCGTATGCGGGATCGGCCGGTTCGTCGGCATAGACGAGCAGCACCGGACTCGATGGGTCCGTAGCGTATTGCGCGTAGGCTTCGAGCAGGGCATAGCCGAGGGTTTCATTGCCCGCCGACAACGCGCTGGCCGGGGTGCGGTCGCCGCGCACGATGCCGAAGATACCTGTCATCGTGTTGAGCACGGACAGACTGAAGGACGTGGGCGAAACGGTCTTGCCGGCATCCATGGTGTGCAGGACGTCGGTCGTGCGGCGCAGTTCGCCGTGACGCGAAGCGAAGACGAGACGCACTGCGGGCACATGCGCTGCGCAGTCGTGCGCCACCTTTAGCCCGGCGCGCGACAGCGTGCTGAGCCTGCGCCGCGTCAACGGCTCGATAAAGCCGATGTCGGGGGCGACGGATGCGGCGGCAGGCCATATTGACGAGCGAGCAACCGGAATGATCCAGTGGAGATCGGGCATGTCGGTGGTTCGCGCTCGGAAACGTATGGTATTCAGGCTGGACGGCCGACGAACACACGAGTAGATGCGCTCCACCCGGCGGCAGAGCCATCCGATACTTTTCTAATGATTGGTTTGTCTTGCGAGCAGGTTAACGGCGCGACGCTGGAATAATTTAGAGTGCGGCGATGAAATCGCCGGGACGCCCGTTCGGTCTTTTTTAGCTCGCCGCGATTCTACCGAGCATCAAGACCGGAGAACATCAAAATTGGTCGCTCGTGGCGGGTTCGTCTCTTTGCTGCGACAGAGCGCGGCGAGCGAGGAGTCGCAGCGTTGCAGTTCATGCAATGGATCTGCGCATGGCGTCGCTAATACCGAACGAAGTCGCGCCGCTTCGCGCCGTGCAAGATCGAAATGTGCCAGTCGCGCTCTTCCGTCCCAGCCGCGCGACGACTCCGCAGCATGAGAACCTATAACCGCCTCGACGCGAACCCGAAGATTGCTATCTGCAGGCTCGCGCCGATTCGCGGCCCATTGTCATTTCTACACAGTCGTTATTGGCCAGCAGCAGGCGACTTCACGCTCGGCGTCGCCAGGGTGTTGTTGCTGGTAGTCGGCGCAGTGGTACCTGACGTTGCCGAGCTGTTCGTGCTGCTCGGCAGGCCCGAGTTGGGCTTGGCGGACATGCCGCTTTCCGAATTCGTCATGCCCGGCGTGCCGTAGCCGCCCGTTGCGCCGTTCACCTGGTTTGCCGGGCTAGCCGTGCTGCCTGCCGAACCCGCGCCGCTCGAACCCCCCGCCGTCTGCGCATAAGCGCCCGCTGACAGGGTGAGTGCGGCTGCCGCCGCGATCAGTGTGCTGATTGCCTTGTTCATGTTCCGTCCCTCCTTAGTCGGGCTGAAGATGGAGGCAGACGAGGGTCGCCTGCTTGAGCAGAAGGCGCGCAATCAGCGTGCCGGGTCCTTAACCGCACCATACAATCGGTCGCGCCATGAGCGCTTCAGAATTGAAAGGTCCATGCCGATAACAAGCCATGGACACCTGTGATAGCAACATTGTCAGCGCATTCGAGCTTCGGATGATCGACGCTGACATTGCCCACATTCGAATCGCGATCGAAGCGGTTCTCTACGCGTCGAATCCGGCGCTTCCGCTGTTGTATTGGCGTCGCCGGCTCGAGCGCCTGTTGCAAAGCCGTCACCTTCTTCACCACCAGTTCTCGACGGTAGCCGACCTGCTCACCAGGATCGAAAAAATGAGCGAAGCGGAGCGCGGCGCGCCGGACTCATCCGATACGTTGCCCTCACGCGATGGCCGGTCCGGTTTCACTGATGCACGCTATCGCCCCACGGCGTGATGGCGTTGTCGTCAATAGGTGATCGTCAACGCCCGCATCGGCGAATCGACATCATTCTTTCGCCGATGCAGCCTCATTTCGCCCCCGCTTCCGCTCGCGCTTGTTCTCGTACATAGCTGTATCGGCAAGGGCGATCGCCTGATCGGCGCTCACGAACCGTACCGCAACGGCACCGATGCTCACGCCGAAAGCGCCCGCCTGATGACGTCCGGGCAAGCTCGTTCCACTTCCGGCCCGCGCAAAGCGCGCCTGAATCTCGGCTGCAATCCGGTTCGCCTCGTCGAGATCGGAAGGACCCGGACCCACGAACGCAAATTCATCGCCGCCGATGCGCGCGAGCATATCCGTGTCCCGCGTGACTTTCGCAATGCGTTCGGCGCAGTCGCGCAAATGACTGTCGCCGGCCGCATGACCGAACTCGTCGTTGATCTTCTTGAAATCGTCGAGATCGATCATGCCGACGATCACATACGACCCATCTCTTGCGGCCCTTGCCAGCAGCCGGCCCAGTTCGTCCTGTAATGCGCGCCGATTCGGCAGCCCGGTCAGCGTATCGGTCAGGGCGAACTTCGTCAGATATTCGTTGGAGCGGCGCACTTCCTCCAGCAAGCGTTCCCGCTCGATATGCTGAGCGATGATCTTCGAGAACACGTTGAGCGCACTGCGGGCGCGCGGCCCGATAGCCTGACTCTTCCTGCTCGCGCCGCAGAGCGTGCCGATGATCAGGCCGTTGCTCGCGCATATCGGTGCGCTCGCATAGGTTTCGATGCCGAGCGCTCTGGCAGCCTGAGAGTCGCCCCATACTTCGCTGACATTGGACGTGAAGCGGCGTCCTTCGTCGATGCATCGCTTGCAAAGCGTATCGGCCCAGGGCACCTCCAGTCCTTCATCGATGCGAAGCTCGCCCGAGTTCCGCGCGAAATCGACGAACTGAATCCCGGCGGCTTCATCGATGGAAGTCAGATAGACCGACTCCAGCCCCGTGACGATTTCAAGCATTTCAAGCAACGGTCTCGTGAGCTGCTCCAGACTTTCCGCTGAAGCCACCGACTCCGAAAGCCGCTCGAGCATCAATTCCATAGACACCTCGCTTATCCTTGAGAAACTGGATTGTAGCGGTGCGGATACCGGCCACACCCGATTTACAGACGATAGACTGTTTTTTCCTGAAACAGCCAATAGACTGTAAGATCGCATTACAGTCCAAAGCCTGTAGGAGCGCGTGGTGAACTATTCCCTGAAAACACTGAGCCAGCTCAGGCCTATCCTGCTCGGCTTCCGCAAGGCCGCGGGCCTCACGCAAGCGATGGTCGCCGCGCGTCTCGGCGTCACCCAGCAGACTTACGCGCAACTCGAAGCCAATCCCGCGGCTGTGAGCGTCGAGCGCTTATTCAAGGTTTTGCGCGCGCTAGACGTGGAACTTGCGCTAACCCGAGCCGCAACCGCCCGTTCTGCCCAGGCAAACGAAGCCGCGCTGACCGACCCGCCCCCCGCCGCCGCGAAAGCCACAACGGCGCGGTCCCGCCGCGCATCGCGACAGACCGAGGTCACGCCCGCGCGTAAAAGCGCCACGACCGCCGCCACGAAGAAACGGGAGCACTGGTAATCATGGCGCGCCGCACGCAAACGGGACGGCTCGACCTGTGGATGAACGGCCTGCCCGTCGGATACTGGGAGAACGGTCCCGCCGGCGAACGCCTCGTCTATCGCGATGACTGGATCGCCGATACGCAGGGCCGTCCGCTATCGCTCTCGCTGCCCTTTACGCCAGGCAATCAGCCGTGGCGCGGGCAGGTCGTCACGGATTTCTTCGACAACCTCTTGCCCGACAGCGAGCCGATCCGCCGCCGCATCGCCACGCGATTCCGCACCGGCGGCACGACGCCGTTCCAGTTGCTCGCCCAGTTGGGCCGCGATTGCGTCGGCGCGCTTCAGATGCTACCGCCCGGCGAAGCGCCTGTGGATCTCGAAAGCATCAAGGGCCGCGCGCTCACCGAATCGCAGATCGCGCGTCTCTTGCGCGAGACGACATCCGCGCCACAGCTCGGACAGCACGAGCCGGTCGACGACCTGCGCCTTTCCATCGCCGGCGCGCAGGAAAAGACCGCGCTTCTGCGTCACGGCAGGCGCTGGCTTCTGCCCGAAGGCAGCACCCCGACCACGCATATCTTCAAGCTGCCGCTTGGCCTCGTCGGAAACATGCGCGCCGACATGCGCACGTCGGTCGAGAACGAATGGCTTTGCTCGAAGATCGTTGCCGCCTATGGCCTGCCGATCGCGCGCTGCGAGATTGACCGGTTCGCGGATCAGAAGGTGCTGGTCGTCGAACGCTTCGATCGCCGCCTGTCGAGCGACAAGTCGTGGATTCTGCGCCTGCCGCAGGAAGACATGTGTCAGGCCACCGGTACGCCCGCGCTGCACAAGTACGAATCGGACGGCGGCCCGGGCATAGAACGGATCATGGACGTGCTCTCCGGATCGACGCACGCCGCGCGTGATCGCCGTCACTTCTTTCTGACGCAGATGATCTTCTGGCTGCTCGCCGCCACCGATGGCCACGCGAAGAACTTCAGCATCGCGCATCTGCCCGGCAACCAGTACGAATCGACACCGCTCTATGACGTGCTTTCGGCGCATCCGGTCATCGGACGAGGGCACGACAAGTTCGCCGCGCGGCGCGTGCGGCTCGCGATGGCCGTGCGCGGCAAGAACGTCCACTATCTGATCGGCGAAATCCAGCGCCGGCACTGGGTCGCGCAGGGACGGCGCGTCGGGCTCGCCGCTGCCGAAGTCGAGACGATGATCGATGAACTCGGTACGCGCACGCCAGCTGTCATCGACGAAGTGGCCGCGCTGCTGCCACGCGAATTCCCGATGGACGTCGCCGATTCGATCTTCGACGGCATGCGCCGGCTGGCACGCAAGCTCGCGTCGTGACGCGCAGGCGTCGTGCGGCGTCACCGTTGATCATGTCGACGGTCGGCCCGGACGCCGTGCGTCGCCGAGGCGAGCGGCGGGCGGCAGCGGGCGCGCAGGTGATCGACGCGCCGTGGCGGGCGGCACCGCGCGCGAAGCGCGGCGAGCTCGTGATCTTCGCGGCAACCGTCGTGCGCATCAATCCTGCCGATTCTTTCGGTCCTGTTACGCGATATGCGCAGGCTGATCGCCTGCGGCCTGCACGAGCCTTCAGAAGCACTATAGTTAAAGCTCCCCAAAAAGGAGGCAGCATGATCTCGTGCAAACGTCACCTCTGGGTCGGTGGAATGCTGGCCGCGACCTTGCTTTACGTTCCCATGACCTACGGCCAACTCGGCAACCTGCTCGATCAAGGCAAGAACGCCGCGGCGGGCGGCGGCCTCGGCAATCTCGGCGGAATGGGCAACGGTCTGTCGCTGGACTCGCTATCCTCCGGCAGCACCGGCAATGTCGCCGGCGTACTGGAGTACTGCATCAAGAACAACTATCTCGGAGGCGGCGCATCGCCGGTCAAGGACGGGCTCATGAGCAAGCTCGGCGGCTCGGCGTCGAGCAACGGCGGATACCTCGATGGCGCCAAGGGAATCCTCGATAGCGGCAACGGCAAGCAGGTCGATCTGAGCGGCGGCGGCCTGAAGGAACAAGTCACGAAGCAGGTTTGCGACAAGATCCTAGCGCAGGGAAAATCCCTGCTGTAGACGCCGCGCGAAACATTCTCGAACTGACCGCACGGATCAGAGATCGAATCCAAGTTGCTGCTTGCCGAGGGCAGTCAGACTGCCTTCGGTGGAACGGCCGACGAAATCGGTCTCGAAGTTATCGGCCGGGAAGTCGGGCGGGCTCTCGCCCTTGATGAATGCCGGCAGTTGCCGTTTGAGGTATTCGTCGTTCTTCGCGCAGCCGGGCGCCGCCGCGATGTACATCACGTTGCTGTAGCCCTTGCCGCGATGTTCATCCTCCACCGCGTGAATCACATCGCTGTGCCAGAAGACGGTGTCGCCAGCCTGCATCGGCGGAATCGACGAGAGCGCTTCGTGCAAGGGCGCGTGCCATGTCGAACTGATCGACAACGCGCGGCCCGGCGTCGCGCCGCACAGGTCGTCCTCGGCGATATCGTCCTGAAGCGCGCGCAGCAGCACGTAGACCATTGCATTTGCGATCGGCACCAGTTGCAAGGTTCCGTCGCCGGGCTCCTGCGGGGTGAGCGCCGTCCAGCCCTGGAAGGTGCGGAACATCGAACAGACTGCGGGAGACGGAATCTCGCGCGCCTCGGGGCGATACGCCGCGTCGAAGGGGTCGTAACGGCGCCAGTCGCCGCTGAACACATGTCGATACACACGCCGGAAATTGTCGTCGAGCCATCGTTCGACAGAGCCGCCATCGCAATGAGGAGAAAGCCCGAGCGACGCTGAGCCCGGCGGCCGCCGGCGCAGGCGATCCGCATACACGGGCACCTGGTCGGGATCGAAATGAACGCGCCCTTCGCTCTCCCATTTCCACAGCCGGTTCAGAAACACGCGCGTCTGCGTGAGCTCCCGTGACTGGCGCGCCTCGACCTGCGGGCCGGACCAGTAGATGCCGTAAATCTGCGGCTTGCCCGATGCGAGATTGCCGAAATATTTGTCCTCCGCCCGATGCGCGAGCTTCTCGTCCAGACGGTTGGCCTCGACATAGTCCGCGATCGCCTCGTCCCATCCCGCCGCGCGCTGCGCACTGAAGACGCCGCGCACGACGCACGCGCCGCGATCCCTGATTGCGGCGATCGCATCGTCCCCGACGCGTCCCGCGACGATGTCGGCATACCGGATCTCCGGAATCACCGGTTCGCCGCGTCGACGAAGTTCCGCGATCTCATCGACCTTGCGCCTCATTTCGGCCTCGACCTCCTGAAATACTTCCTTGTAGCGGGGCAGCTCGTTGCGAAGCTGCTTTTTCACCGCGCGGATGGCAGCGGGCAGATCTTGAATGTTCAGGGATTCCACAGCGGGTCTCCAGATGTTTTCGAGTGCCTACAGCTTAGACGGGCGCACGCTTTCGCTGCGATACAATCAGGACAATCTATTTGCATATCCGGTCATGAAGCCCGCTTACGAACACGTCACGATGGAAGCCGGCTGCTCGATCCGGGTTTTTCATCGCAAGCTGCCCCGGATACCGTTCGAATGGCATCACCATCCGGAGTACGAGCTCACGCTCACGATGAACAGTCGCGGAAAGCGTTATATCGGCGATTCGATCGTCGCTTACGAAGGCGACGACCTCGTGCTGGTGCCGCCGGATCTACCGCATACGTGGGCCTCGAACAAGTCGATCGACGCCGGTGCGCCGCAAGTGGCGATCGTTATCTGGTTCAGCGGCGATTGGGCGCGGCGTCTCGCGGATTGCTGCCCCGAGTACGAACCGCTGCGAAAACTGCTGCGCCGCGGGGCATCCGGGCTCGCGTTCGCGCAGGAGGCCGGCGAGATCGTCAGTCGAAGGCTCGCAGCGTTGTTGTCCCGATCGCCCAGAGAACGCCTGGGCGCCGTGCTGGACGTCCTGTGCGAGCTCGCGGACCGGGACGCCACGCCGCTCGCCTCGCCCCGAGCGTTCGATAAAGGGCAGCCGGGACGGCCTTCCGGTCACGAACCCGAGCGTATCAATCGCGCCCTTGGCGTGATCGACGCCCGCTTCGCAGAGCGCCTGACGTTGCGCGAGCTTGCCGACGCAGCGACGCTCTCGGAGCGAACGTTGAACCGCTACTTCGCGCAGCATCTGGGCGAGAGCGTCGGCAAATATCTGAACCGCGTTCGCATCGGTCATGCATGCCGGATGCTCGCCGATACTTCATGGCCGGTTTCGGTGATCGCTTCGCAATCGGGATTTCCGAACGTGGCCAACTTCAACCGGCAATTTCGCGCGTTGAAGCACACCACGCCGGCGGCTTATCGCAGGGAGTTCGCGGGGACGAACCGGGCGCCGCTGGACTCGTCGTCTTTGGAGTCGCGATCGCCTTCGCTGGAGAAACGCCGATAAGTATCGTTTCGTTTGCGCGCCCGAACGCGTATCGCTCGCCGCAAGAAGATAATCTGGCTTGGCAACGGACGAACGTCAGAACCCGCAAGCGGTTCTCTTCGACGCTCGATGCCATCGACCGCTCTGTCCACCACGCCAGGATTCCATGTCATCTGCAGCAGCCCCTTTGCCGCGCGTCGGCCTGCTCTTCTCTCTCGCTCCGTACCTGCGGCCGTATGCCGGTCGCTGGGCGCTCGCGTTCCTCGCGCTGGTGACGTCGGCGGGCGCGACACTGGCCCTGCCGATGGCCTTCAGATATCTGATCGATCGCGGGTTCGCCAGCGGGGACCGGACGCATATCGATCGCTATTTCATCGCGCTTTTCATCGTCTCACTCGTCCTCGCGGGCGCGACGGCACTGCGCTTCTACTGGGTATCGTGGCTGGGCGAGCGCGTGACGGCCGACATGCGGCGCGCGGTCTACGATCACATCATGGGCATGAGCCCCCAGTTCTTCGAAACGACGCAGACGGGCGAAGTCCTCTCGCGCCTCACCGCCGACACCACTTTGATCCAGACGGTGGTGGGCACCAGCCTGTCGCTGGGATTGCGCAATGCCTTGCTGACGGTGGGAGGCATCGCGATGCTGGTGACGACGAGCCCGGTACTGTCCGGCTACATCATCGCCGTGCTGATCGTGGTCGTCGCGCCTATCGTCTTCTTCGGCCGTCGTGTCCGGCGGCTTTCGCGCGCCAGCCAGGACAAGGTCGCGAACGCAAGCGCGCTGGCGGGCGAGATCCTCAACGCCATGCCAACGGTGCAGTCATACACGCAGGAAGCCTACGAAGCGCGGCGCTTCGGCGCGGCGGTGGAATCCGCCTTCGAGACAGCGCTCACGCGAATCCGCGCCCGCGCCGGGTTGACGGCCGTGGTCATCGTGTTCGTGTTCGCCGCCGTCGTCTTCGTGCTCTGGCTCGGCGCGCAGGCCGTGCTGGCAAGGCAGATGACAGCGGGCCAGTTGTCGCAGTTCATCCTCTACGCGGTGTTCACGGCGGGTGCCGTCGGCACGCTCGCGGAGGTGTGGGGCGATCTGCAGCGCGCCGCCGGCGCAACCGAACGGCTCATGCAACTCCTGGCCGCGCGCTCGCCCGTGGCGCAGGCCGCAACGACGGTGCCGATGCCAGCCGCGGGCGAAGGCATACGCTTCGACGACGTGAGCTTTTCCTATCCTTCCCGCGAAGGCATCGCGACGCTATCCGGGTTCTCGCTCCATGTCCGCCCTGGCGAGCATGTCGCGCTCGTCGGGCCATCGGGAGCAGGCAAGACCACGCTGTTTCAATTGCTGCTGCGGTTCTACGACCCGCAATCCGGCAGCATTTCGATCAACGGTGTCGCGACCCGGCACATGTCGCTCGGCACGTTGCGCGGCGCGCTCGGCGTCGTGTTGCAGGACTCGGTGATCTTTTCAGGAAGCGTCTTCGACAACATCCGGTACGGCATGCCCGACGCAACGCTCACGCAAGTACGACGCGCCGCCGACATGGCTGCGGCCGCCGGTTTCATCGAGCAGCTTCCGCAGGGCTACGACACCTTTCTCGGCGAGCGCGGCGTGAGGCTGTCGGGCGGCCAGCGTCAGCGCATCGCGATCGCGCGCGCGATCCTGCGTGACCCGCCGATCCTGCTGCTCGACGAAGCGACCAGCGCGCTCGACGCAGCGAGCGAACGACTCGTGCAGACGGCGCTGGACAATGCCGCGCAGAATCGCACCACGCTCGTCATCGCGCATCGACTGGCTACTGTCCAGCAGGCCGACCGGATCGTCGTCATGGAGCACGGCCGCATCGTCGCGCAAGGCCGTCACGCCGAGTTGCTGCAAAGCTCGCCGCTGTATGCGCAGCTCGCCGCCCTGCAGTTCGGCGAGCCGGCCGCTGCCGCCTTCAGGAATTTCAACGCTTCGCGTTGAGCCTTCGCCACAAGGTCGTCTTGCTGATGCCGAGCGCCTTGCAGACGGCGTCCCGATCGCCCCCGAACGCGGCCATCGACGCACGGATCTGATCGGCTTCCACCGAACGGCCGAGGTCGCGAAGCGAAAGATCCGCGTTGGCTTCGGTCTTGTTTTCGAACAGCTCGGGCGCGATCGCCTGCAAGTCGTCGAGCGTCAACGCGACGGGCCGATCCTTCTCGATCTCCATGTCCGGGATCTCCACGGCAATGCGCTCGACGATGTTCTGCAACTCGCGGACGTTGCCGGGCCACGGATAGAGGCGCAGCGCCTGCTCAAGCGGCGCGAGCAGGCGCTGCGCGTCGTCGCGGCCGGGCACGCAGAGCGCGAGCGCCTTGTCGCGCCTCGCGGCCTGCATCAGCAACTCCGTCGCCAACGGCAGGATGTCGCTGGATCGCGCGCGCAACGGCGGCACAGCGACACTCAGAATATTGATGCGATAGAAGAGGTCGGCCCGAAACGAGCCATCGGCGACGCCCTCGGCGAGCGTGCGATGCGTCGCGGCAATGACGCGGATATCGACGCGCGTCGGTTCCGTCGATCCGAGGCGGATGACTTCTCTTTCCTGCAGCACACGCAACAGGCGGCTTTGCAGCGAAGGCGGCATTTCGCCGATTTCGTCGAGAAACAACGTTCCGCGATGCGCTGCTTCGATCAGGCCGGCCTTGCCGCCCTTGCGCGCGCCCGTGAACGCGCCCTCCTCGTAGCCGAACAGCTCGCTTTCGAGCAGCGCTTCGGGGAATGCACCGCAGTTCATCGCGACGAATGGAAAGTCCTTGCGACGGCTCAGGCGATGCATGCTTTGCGCGACCATTTCCTTGCCTGTGCCGCTTTCGCCGAGAATCAGCACGGTGGCATCGGATTTCGCGTAGCGGCGCACGAGCGCTCTTACCCGCTCGATCGGCTCCGATTCACCGACGACGTCCTCCAGCCGGTACCGCGCGACGAATTCCTGCGCGCCCTGCCGTGAACGCAGCGTCCGGTCGAGGCGCTCGACTGCGCGCGATTCCTGAAACGTGAAGATCGTGCCGCCCGCTGCGCCCTCGCTCGCCAGCGGTCCGCGATGGATCGCGTAGCTCACGCCGCGCACGGCGCCGAACACATCGCCGTCGGCGACGGGCAAGACGCCGTCGAGTTCGGGCGCGACATCGAGCAGCGCCCGGCCGACCGCGCGCGATGCATCGGCAATGCCGAGCGCGGCGGCGAGCCGGCGATTGATCGCTTCGATGCGGCCGCCCGCATCGACCGCGACGACGCCATCGCGAAGATGCTGCAAAAGGTTGTCGAGGCGATTGCGCCGTGCGACTTCGTGGCGCATCGCCTGGGCAACTTCCAGTGCGGTCTCGAACGCGGCGACGACGGATGTACGCGAGTAGAGGAACACCGAGCTCATGCCCGCGTCGGCGGCCAGGTCCGCGACGAGGCCCGGGCCGACCACGACGTCGACGCCGCGATCGCGCAAGTCCAGCACGAGGCTCTCCGCGTCCTGCGCCGAGCGATACGATTCGCAGATCATGTCGATGCCGTATGCGGCGAGGAACCGGCGTATTTCCGCGGGCGTATCGCCATGCGTGACGAGCGCGACGCTCGCGCCCTCGCGCCGCGCCTTCGTGAGCGCGTGCATGACGTCGAAGCCGGTCGGGCTGATCACGACGACCGGCACGGACACGCGGCCCTTGAGATAGGCGCCATTGGAGCCGCCGGCCACGACGACATCCGGCCGCTCGTCGCGCGCGCCTTCGATGCTTCGCGCGGCGTCCTCGTAGCCGAGCGGGACGACGTCGAGTTCGGCGCGGTCGGCATAGGCGCCGGCGATATCGATGAATAACGCTCTGAGCCGGCTGATACCGACCGCCCAGATGCGCGGGCGAGACGCGGAATCCGTTTGCATGGTCTTCTGCCTTGAATGACGCGGTGGTGCGCGTTTAGTATGCAGCATTCATTTCAGCTTCGAAATCTGAAATTTCAGCCGTGAAAACAACCATGTTTTGCCAGAATGTTCTTGGTCAGTAAAATCAATGACTTACGCCGATGACTCGGACTGGCAAGCAACTTGCTCTATAGGGCCGACTTCATCAGGAGACGAAACGTGAGTTCCGAAAACCAGTCCGCACAGACCGCAGGCGCGCGGTTCCGCCAGGCCGTCAGAGACGAATCGCCGTTGCAGGTCGTGGGTGCGATCACCGCCTACGCCGCGAAGATGGCCGAAGCCGTCGGTTTCAAGGCGCTCTATCTGTCCGGCGGCGGCGTGGCCGCCAATTCGCTCGGCATTCCCGATCTCGGCATCAGCACGATGGAAGACGTGCTCATCGACGCGCGCCGCATCACCGACGCGTCCTCGCTGCCGCTCATGGTCGACATCGACACGGGTTGGGGCGGCGCCTTCAACATCGCGCGCACGATCCGTTCGTTCATCAAGGCGGGCGTGGCTGCCGTCCATATCGAGGATCAGGTCGGGCAGAAGCGCTGCGGGCATCGCCCGGGCAAGGAAGTCGTGCCGACCGGCGAAATGGTCGATCGCGTGAAGGCCGCCGTCGATGCCCGCACCGACGAATCGTTCGTCATCATGGCGCGCACCGACGCGGCTGCCGCCGAAGGCATCGATGCGGCGATCGAGCGCGCCATCGCCTATGTCGAGGCGGGCGCCGACATGATCTTCCCCGAAGCGATGAAAACGCTCGACGACTATCGCCGCTTCAAGGCCGCCGTGCGCGTGCCGATTCTCGCGAACCTGACCGAGTTCGGCTCCACGCCGTTCTTCACGGTCGATGAACTGAAGGATGCAAACGTCGACATCGCGTTGTATTGTTGCGGCGCGTATCGCGCGATGAACGCCGCCGCGCTCAACTTCTACGAGACCGTGAAGCGCGACGGCACGCAAAAAGCCGCCGTCGAAACGATGCAGACGCGCGCCGATCTGTACAAGTATCTCGGCTATCACGCCTACGAAGAGAAACTCGATCAGCTTTTTGCTGCGAAGAAATAACCCTTGTGAAGGAGACGAAATCAATGAGCGAAGCAGACAACAGCACCGCATCCGCAGGCGCATTCAAGCCGAAGAAATCCGTCGCGCTGTCCGGCGTGACGGCGGGCAATACCGCGCTGTGCACGGTCGGCAAGACCGG